>JAISJS010000006.1 GCA_031261385.1 Treponema sp. | reverse complement strand
CGGTAATAAGTTCCCGGTACGTCTCTACGGTTTCAGCGGCCTTTATCGTATGATCGTAAAGGTCTTTAAGAAACGGATCAAGGTCATCGCTTATCAGTTTTGAATCCATGTGCATCAGCACGGAAAGGCTTTCCCGCAGGGGCCAAACCACACGCCGCACCCGCAGCAGCTTTCTTTTTATATGCTGAATGTCATGAATAAAATCCGTGTCGCTTTCATCAACGGCGCGGTCTTCAAAATCTTCAATCTCACTGCCAAGCTTGTCAAGGATGACAAAATATTCATCCGCCGCCGCATCCATTATCGCATAGGCAAGATAATCCGAACCCATGCGGCGTATACGGCCTGCATTGTTCATGATCCGCTTGCGTATACCGTCAAAATAATCGCCGGGCTTTTCCTGAAACGTTATAACCGTATCATCGGTCACTATAATGCTTACATGCTCAAAAACAAGGTGTGAATCGGGATTCACTGCCTTTAGGGTAATAAAAAGGTAGTCGTCAAATTCCTCGACCTTGGGACGCTGCTCCGCATCCTGGATATCTTCCACGGTCAGCGGATGAATTTTGAATACTTCCGCAAAGCGGGCCATCGCCGCAGCGTCATCAAAACCATAGGTGTTTATCCAGGTAAGCCCTGCGGGATTGGCATACTTGAGAAGTTCATCCACGGTACCGGCTGTGTTCTTCCACGCCCCAATGGGGTCGTATCCTATGATGGAAAGTTCCATGATAAAACGATACTATTAAATCAGTTATGATTCAATACATATTATTTGACCTTGATAACACCCTTTACTCCGCCCAATACGGACTGGAAGATAAGGTGCAAAACCGTATCAGGGAATACATTGCCCGCTACCTTGGGACCAGCATCGAAGACGGCTGGCGGCAGCGAAAGGAAAAAACCGTCCAATACGGCACCGCCCTGGAATGGCTTACTGTGGAAAAAGGGCTCAAAGATCCTGAGGACTATCTGACTGCCATACACCCCGAAAACGAAGCAGATGACCTAAAGGCGGATCCTGCGCTTCGGGAATTCCTTAAAAGTCTTCCCGTCCCCCTGGCAATCCTTACCAACTCCCCAATGGAACATGCAGAGTTGTTCCTCGGCAAGCTTGGTATACGTGATCTTTTTACCCACATTTTCGATATCAGATTTAATAATCTCAAAGGCAAACCACGCCCCGATACTTTTTACCGCGCTTTGGGCATTTTGGGCTTTCCGGCAGAACAGGTCCTCTTTATTGATGACTATCCTCACTATATAACGGGCTATCATGAGCTCGGCGGTAAAGGCCTCCTGCTTGATGAATTTGATAAGCATCCGGATTTTCCGCTGCCGCGGATAAAGAATTTGCGGCAGCTGGTTGAGTATTTGGAGTAATTGATTTATGGATTAACGCGGATCATTTTCCTCCCCTTCCTTCTTGAAAAATCATCAAAAATCCGGTAGTAAATAACAAAGGAGATAAAAATGGCAAAAGTTGTAATCACCGGAACTGCGGGAATTTTGGGCCCCTATGTGGCGCAGCATTTTATGGAAGCAGGCTATGAAGTTTTAAGTATCGATATCAAGGCGCCTGCAAAGCCCCTGGCCCCGCATCTTATTGTAAATTTAACGCGTCTTGGAGAATGTTACGAAATTCTTAAAGGGGCCGACGCGGTTGTACATCTTGCCGCCTATCCCCGCATCGGCATAGTCACCGATCAGGTAACCTTTGAAAATAACGTGCTGTCCACATACAATATTCTGGAAGCGGCCTCTGGTTTGGGCATAAAAAAAGCGGTCATCGCTTCGAGTGAATCATCCTACGGGATCGTGTTTTCGCAAAAGGGGCTTGAACCAAAATATGTTCCTATTGATGAAGACCATCCCCAGCTTCCCGAAGACAGTTACGGCCTCTCCAAAATTGTCGCGGAAGCAAGCGGGGCAATGTTTAACCGCCGCACCGGTATGCAGGTTATATCGATGCGTATCGGCAACGTGATTTCCGCAGAGAAATACCTGCCTTTCCCGAATTTTATCCATGATTCAAAACAGCGTAAAAATATACTGTGGAGCTATATTGATGCGCGGGACATCGCCTCCGCCTGCCGTCTTGCAGTCGAAAAAGACGGTCTTGGGTCTGTTGCCCTGAACCTTGCCGCCGATGATACCAGCATGGATATTAAAAGCTGCGATCTTTTAAAGGCCGAATACCCCGGTGTAACCGACATACGCGCTCCGGTGGATCAGTACCAAACCCTGCTCAGCAACGCGAAGGCGAAGAAACTTCTGGGCTGGAAGCCGGTTCATTTTTGGCGGGACAATGTGAAGCTAAGTTGATCAAATTTGCCGTCGGTTATGATTATCGTCTGTTTCATCATTGTCCCCGCAGTATCTTTTCCGCCTCATCAAGGGAGATCCCTTTTTCACGGGCAATCCTGGCGCGGTCTTCAAATTCAATTTTTGACCGCAATTCTTTTCCGCCGAATGATACGGTCTTTTCCCGCGCTTCTCCAAAACTCCCCGTAAGAATTTGCTCTTTCCGTTCAAGAGAAAGGCGGTTCACTTCGGTCTCCCTAAAACCAATCGTCGTCGAATTGCGGAAAAGACATTCCCGCAGGTCATTGAGTTTAGCCTGATTTCCCAAAACGGAAACAACGGTTCCGGGCCGGGATTTTTTCATCACGCAGGG
>JAISJS010000037.1 GCA_031261385.1 Treponema sp. | reverse complement strand
GCAGAAGGGGCGTTCCGGTTATAATGGCCCCGGGGCCGCGGCTGCCTGACGCCTTCATTGGCAGGGGGTTCGCCGACCTCGTTTCGGACCTCGCCAACGCCGCCTGTGTCGTGAACGCCCCTGGTTTCCCGATAGGGAGTCCGTTTTGCCCGTGCCCGGACAACTACCTTGCTGCCTGCCCGTTCACCGTCATCCTCATCCCGGGAGGAGGCGTCTTCACCGGCAGAACTCTCCGCCGCTGTTTCTTCGCCGTCATCGATTAATGTTTCTTCGCTTTCCTTAACCTTGGGCTTTCTGCCCCTGCGTACTATTGCCATTATAAAACCGCCTATTGGATTATCATATTCCCGAATATGGGAAAAGATTGGACATTCCCGAACTACGTATTAATTTAATGTAAAATTTCCTGGTGATTATTTCTTAACATACTGAAAGGATACCTTAATAATAGCCAATTTATTCTCTTCGTGTCAAGTACTGAGGTTCAAGCATTATAAATATTTTAGCAGGGCGTTGATTACTTCTGCGGCGGCGGAAGAGCGCACCTCATTCCGGGACCCGGCAAAATGAAATTCAGCCGCATTTGCCGCCCCTCCCCTGCGGGCGCAGGCTATCCAGACAGTCCCCACCGGAACGGCGCTCCCATCGCCTTCCGGCCCTGCAAGGCCTGTCACTGCGGCGGCAATATCGGCGCCGCTTTTCCCCAGAGCCCCCTCAGCCATGGCGCAGGCGGTTTCCCTGCTTACCGCGCCGTATTGTTCAATCCGGAGCGGATCAAGCCCCAGCATGGCAGCCTTTGCCGTTACGGTGTAGCACACGAAGGCGCCCCATAACACTTGGGATGCCCCGGGAATACGGGCAATCAAATCGGATACAAGCCCTGCCGTACAGGACTCCGCCAGTACCACTTTTTGTGAGGCGGCGGCAAGTTTCCCGACAAGCTCACCGGCATACGCCTGTGAGGACGCTTCTGCAGCCGCCGGTACGAAGGCAGCCCCCTCGCCGCTATCCATTTAACCTTTGAAGTTCAGCCTTGATCTCCTCGGTGGGCCGGGAAAAAATTTCCACTTCCTTGTCGGTTCCTATCATGCTGCACTGGCCTTCAAAAAGCACCCCATCGGCAATGCGGAGCCGGGCCGCAGTAAGATCCCCATGAACCTCTGCCCCGCTGAGCATATCGATTTTATCCACCGCATGAACAGCGCCGACGACCGTGCCGTATACGGTAAGCGAACTTACCGATATGCGGTCTGCCTCGACAACCGCCCCTGAATCGACAATCAGCGCTCCGGTGGCGTCAATGGTTCCCTTAAACTTCCCCTGAATCCGTAATGTTTCCCTGAACCGGAGGAATCCGTTAAAACTCGTGCTTTCCCCAAGGATCACCACCTCAGCCCCGTCTTTTCGTTTTCCCTCTGTTTTTGGCATCCGGCGCCGCCTTACAGATCGCGACCGTCAGCCGCATGCAGAAATTTACGAATCTGGGTTTCCAGCGTTGAAAGGCCAATCTCACTCTTCTTGAGATCCTCCCATTCCACCGTGGTTTTTTCAATCCGGGCGTCCAGTTCGGCGATATGCTTCCGTACAGCCTGGGTCTTTTCCGTTATTGCGCCCACAAGATCCGACAGGGCTTTTTGATCGATAAGCCCGTCTTTTTGGGTTTCACCGCTTTTGGAAACCATTGTAATTGTCGAATCCAGCTCGTCGATGCTTTTGACAAAATCGGCGAGGTTTTTTTTCATATCCTGATTCAGCTCTTCCGCCATGACAAGGCGGGATTCCCGCACGGCAATCTGGGCAAAAAGTTCCCGGTTCCGTAAGACTGCCCTGATCCGCGCCAGGACTTCCGAAAAATTAAAGGGTTTGGTGATGTAATCATCCACCCCAAGTTCAAGCCCGGCAACCTTGTCCTTGACATCGTCCATTGCAGAAAACATAACGATGGGGATACTCGAAAATTTGGGGTCTGCTTTAAGAGTTTTGGTAACCTCCCAGCCGGACATCTTGGGCATGATATTATCAAGCAGAATAAGATCCGGGGTAAATTTTCTGACCTTTTCCAGGGCTTCTATCCCGTCATTGGCCTCCTCCACCACGAATCCGAGCTTGGAGAGCATTACCTCAAAAAATTCAAGGTTTGTCAGTTCGTCATCAACAATGAGTATTTTTTTTCTGGTATCCATGCTTTATCATACGCAAAATAAAACCAAGGATCAACAGGGCAAAAGCCAGAACGGCAAAAATGCGGACGGGAAGGTCCCCCCAGCGGGTATAGCGCGTTTCGGTTCTTACGATAGGAAGTTCCGCCGTGATCCAGGCCTCGGTAAACGGCGGGGCCAGCGCGGTAACTTTTCCGTTGGGATCTACGGCGCAGGTTTGTCCGGATGCCGTAGCGCGGGCCATGGACCGGCGGTTTTCCACCGCCCGGAATACCGCCATCGAAAGGTGCTGATTCTGGGCAGGCAGGCTCGCCGACCAGGCGTCATTGGACAGATTGATGAGTATTTCCGCCCCATTCCGCACAAAATCCCGTGAAAGGTCTCCAAAGGTATCCTCAAAACAGATAGGACTTGAAAATTTGAAGCCCGGTCCGTCAAATACCGTAAACTCCCTCCCCTTTTCCCAAAAATGGGTGTCGGCGTTTTCCAGAGCGCGGTAAATGTAGGGGAACTGCTTTCCGTAGGGAAAATGTTCGGTAAACGGCACCAAATGCACTTTCCGGTACTGCCGGATAAGCGCGCCTTTTTCGTAGAGCATCACCGCATTGTAATCAACCCGGTAATCATCTTGCGGATCATACGGATCCCTGTGGGGATTTATTGCAGGGTCCTTGCGGGCATCATCATTGCCGATTACAAACGGAACCTCCTGGAGGGCAAGGTAATCAAGCAGTTCCTTAACCAGCGCCCAGGAGGAAGGATCACTCCGGTACGTGCTATGCCAATAGATCCGCGGGACAAAGGCCGTCTCGGACCAGGCCACCATATCCGGTTTGATTGTACCCTGCAGGGCTTCATCGGAAAGGCGGCGCAGCGTCTCAAAATTTTTCCGGTATTCCGCAATGCCCCCCCGCCATGGATCGGCGTTGTTCTGAACCAGGGCAATGCGGGCGGCAGGGGCTGCTGAATAATCCTTCTGCGATACAACGCCGTACACCAGCGTGACACAGAGGGCGGCGATCCAAAGGACAGCGGCAAGCTTTTCCGTACGGAAAAAATTCCCCAATGCAAAGGCCATTCCCCGTACCCCCTTGCCGGGATACCAATCACCCAGGGCGGCGCCCAAAAACGCCTGGGGGAAGATCAGCAGGGCGGATACCCCCCACACGCCAAAGATCCCGGCTATCTGTATCAGCGGGAGAACAGTCCACTGGGAATACCCCGAAATGCCGTACGAATAGCCCAGGAAACCCTGCGTCCGCAGGTATTCATAGGCAATCCAGAGTACCCATTGGACTATATAGCCCCGTTTGGGAAAAAGAATTTCCGCCAGTTTGAGAAAGAAGAACAGCGCCGCAAGGTATATCAGATAAATAACGCCGACGATAAGCCCCGCCAGCGGGTGAAAAACGCTGAGCCAATAATTAAAAAGCCCGTAGGCGGCATAGCCGTATAAAGCGCCCCACACAAGAGAAGCGCCAAGGCTTGAACGGTGAATAACAATAAAAACCGGAACAAAGGCTACCCAGCCAAAAAGAGGAAACCCTTTTTCAATTAAAAGATTTGGAAAGGAGAGTACAAAAAGAACACACCCAAGCGCAACAAGACCAAGATTGAACAGTATCCCCGTAACCCAATCCCGGTTTTTTCCCGTACTCATGGCGTAGTGTCTTGCGGAACAGCCGGTTCATGGTAAACCAACGGCTCATCCTGAGCCAACGGCTCAGCAAGAGCCGAGAGATCACCGGAGTTCCACACATCCTGCTTGAGCTCCCTTCCGGGCCTGAAAGAAGCTATTCCGTGTGAAAGAACAGAAATAGCTTCCCCGGTCTTGGGATTCCGGGCCTTTGACCTGCCTTTCCGGGTTTTCGTCTCAAACGTACCAAAACCCCGAAGCTCTATAATCATGCTTTTGATGAGGGCGTCTTTTATTTCGTCGATAAAAAGATCAATAACGGTTCTGATTTCTTTGCGGCTCATACCGGTTTTCTGATAAACCGAATCAATGATATCAGCTTTGGTTAATTTCTTTGCCGCCATCACACCCTCTTGAGGCAGACAAAACTACTGGGCTGTTTTGATCGAATTATAAAGCCGCTGCATCCTTGATTTTTTGCGGGCCGCCGTGTTTCGTTTTATAATGCCCTTCTGTGCCGCCGAATCGATCTTTTTAATCATATCTTTCAACGCTGCTTCAGCTTCACCCGCATCTTTCTTCCGGGCTGACACTACAAATTTTTTAGCGCTGGTCCTGACCGCACTCTTGACCGCCTTGTTCCGGATACGACGATCCTCACTCTGCCGATGCCGCTTTTCAGCGGAACTTTGTTTACCTGCCAAAGGAAAACCCCCAACTTAGAATATTGACAATTGCGATGATTTTAAAAATTGCAATCACCTCAATTTACGGTTATTTGAAATCCGAAGGACGTCTTTCCAACCGCTTGCACTTTTCACATTCGGCTAAATTTTTGACTTTCCCGTTCTCAAAAACAGTTTTCATTTTGATCTCGCCGCCGCAGGGGGCCGGACAAAAGAACTTTTGTGTGGTACTTGATGTACGTGAATTTTTACTGGCCTGGGCCATGGTTTCTCTCCTTGCCGGTGATCCGGCGCGTTAATAAAGTTATATTACTACAGACTTAAACAAAGGTCAATACGCCTACGGTTAGAATTTACGATGAGGCATTACGAGGGGATAGAGGGAGGGGTGTATGAAATACCATACACCCCCTTCATAAACTATTCAAATGTCGTGGTTCTAATTTGAATCACATAATATAGGACCGTTCCATTTTCTGCGGTAACACGCAAGATAAGTAACCTTTCGTTGGTGTTAAAGCTCAACGCTCCGGCAAGAGGGGAATAGGTAAGCCTGGTAGGGTTGTCCAATAACGAAGCCAAAACAATCTCCAAATAACGTGCCGGCGCCCATGCGACCGTTGCGGCAGGGTCGGTTGGAACCGCATTTATTATCATATCGGCGGAAGACGGGATGCTTACGGTTCCCAAATACCAATTATTAATAGGAGTACTTTCCTGCCAGGAACTAAAGGATACTCTTACACCGGACACGGTTACACTGTTGAGCGTGTTACTATTGCTGCCGGGCTTTAAAACATCAATGATATAGTATTGGAACTCCCCGTTTTCTGCCGTAACACGGACGATAAGGATATTATTCGGGGCGGCAGCGGGCGGCCCGTCGAAACTCAAGGGCCCGTTAGAAAAGGAGAGGCGTTCCTTAAAATCAAACCAGATTGAAGAAGCATAAGCAGCACTTTCTGAAATGGGCTCTTTCGTGCATGCCCAGTCCACCGTTGCGGCGGCATCATGCTTAACCGCGTTTATTTCCACGTCAAATAATGACGGGAGTGTTACCGATCCCCGTACCCCGGTAAATTGGCTTAGAACTATCTCCGGCGTCAATGGGATTCCGAAATGCCCCGGGGATCCAAGATTTGCGCTTATGCCGTTCAAGGTCAGGCCGGCAAGGGTTCTAACACGGCTCTTGGTGGCTTTTAACACATTGATCATATAGTATTGGACCACCCCCGCAGAAGAGACGCGGACGACAAGCAGTTTATTATTCGTGTCAAAGCTCATTGTTCCGGTGGAAAAGTGTAGATCGGACAGAGCGGAAGTTGAGGCGGCATTGGCCCACTCAGCGGTTGAATCTGCGCCGACCGTTACCGCACTTATTGATGCACCGGTTAATGATGGTATTATTGCTGAGCCCCATGTTCCCGTGAAGTCAGGCATTGTTTCTTCGATAATGCCCGGCTTACCGAGCTTCGTGGACACATTGGCCACGGTCAGGCTTATAAGAATATTTTTCGCATCCGCACCTGGTTCCGCAGGCTTTTCAACATCCACAGGGTTCTCGCAGGAAACCGCGAACAACAGCAGACCGATTAACAAAATGCCAAATAGCTTTTTCATAGTATCCTCCAATTGGTTGCCAAGCCATTCAATCCATGGTGACTGCGGTAAGGGTAGAGTGATAAGGATCGGTATTTGCGTTAAAAAATACAAACATATTCTCGTCTGCATAGTCTATACTTTCTGTTGATCCATTTACGAACGTGTCCACCCAGAGAACCTTCCCGGTATATGCGTTATACACCCGAAGTCCTTCAAAGGTTGTTATGTAGGCTTTACCCCGGGATACCAGCAGAACGGTACCCAGGGTACCCTGGCGCGGTATCATGTATCCCCAGACATATTCCCCGCTCATGGCGTCAACACATACAACGTTTTTTGTAAGTTCCCTCGGGTAGGGATCCGCATAGAACATTCCGGTGCAATAATACAGCTTGCCGTCGTACACGGTTATCCCACCGGAGGTACTGGCGTCCAGGGATATTTTTTCCTTTTCGGTATAGGGATCAACCCACGGGGTTTCATAAATCGTCTCTCCGGTATGCTTATTGTAGCAATTGGGCGACCAGTCAACGACATGGAGGTAATCCCCGTTGATCGCCAGCGGATGATTAACTCCCAGAGTATGGGTTAACTTTCTCTCCCATACCACCCGGCCCGTTTCCGCTTCCAGCGCTACCAGATAACATTTGCTTACACCGGTACGGACATTGCCCGCATTTTCGTTGGTGAGAAAATATACAACCCCATTCTCCACCAGCATCTGCGAGGTGATAGGCCTGAATTCGCCCGGCTTGGTCCACACCACTTCAACCAATATATCCTGCTGTTCCTCCGCAGGTTTGGTATAGTCAATCTTGCGGGTGTCAAAGCGCACCAAGCCGGTATCCTCAAAGTCGTGGATACCATTTGGATTGAGTGTATTCCCCCAAAACATATACGGACCCGATATGGCCGAGTATTTATAGTTATGTTTTGCTTTCCACTCTTTTCCTTCCGCAAAACTAACATGAACGGTGGCTTCATGGCGTCCATCTTCATCGCTGAACACATATACTGTAGCGCCGTAGGGAATGTAAATATGCCCGTCCCCCTTTACGACATTCTCAGTTCCTAAAGTCGTCGTAATCGGTTTTGTCCGCCACATAACGGACCCGTCGGAAAGGCGTACTTTTACTTCCCGGAC
>JAISJS010000391.1 GCA_031261385.1 Treponema sp. | reverse complement strand
AGTACAGGGTGTCCCTAAAGATGCTTTCCATCAGGCATGTCTGGCTAACCGTACCCGTATACAAAATCATCTCCGTGTTCCCGGTATGAATCCGCTTGAAACAGCTCTCTATGAGCTGCGTTTTAGTAATATGACTGCCGCAATCAGCAGCTATATTGGGAAACAAAAAAAGGCATTGATTTATCCCTAAATGATCATTTATCCAGGAACTTGAAATGGAAAATAATCAAATTAACTATTTGAGGCTGACACGATTCGAACGTGCGACCTGCAGATCCGCAATCTGCTGCTCTATCCAGCTGAGCTACAACCTCGAAAATAAAAAGTCCGGAGCAGGGGGGATTCGGTTTCAGTTCGCAAACATCGTGTTTGCTCCTTCAACCCGCCTGCGCACGCCCGGTGCGTCCTGCACCGGCTTTTTTCGTCAAGGCTTACGCCTTGGCATTATA
Organism: Treponema sp.; assembly: GCA_031261385.1. Lineage (GTDB taxonomy): Bacteria > Spirochaetota > Spirochaetia > Treponematales > Breznakiellaceae > JAISJS01. The sequence continues at coordinate 12,999 of JAISJS010000391.1, read as the reverse complement.
ACAGCGTACTCCAGTTCGAATCCCCCACTTAATGGCTGCTAAAAACCATTAAATCCTATAAAAACACTAATCAGCCTAATGCTGATTTTTTCGGAGCAGGGGGGATTCGAACCCCCGGTACCCGGTTAGGGTACGACGGTTTAGCAAACCGTTGGTTTCGGCCACTCACCCACCGCTCCAATACGGCAGTCCGTAAGGACTGTTTTCCAAAACCTGTAACACGAGCAGGCGCCCAATAAAGGTTGCTATCCCTCAATGATTGCAGACCACCTTTAGGTGGTCGTCCGCGCCTATCCAAGTTTACCACACATATAATAAAGGGAACTTAACCCCTTAATTTCTCTATCAAAAATCCAATGCCCAAGTGGGCTTTATCATACGGAGCAAGGGGGATTCGAACCCCCGGTACCTTGCGGCACAACGGTTTTCAAGACCGCCTCCTTCAACCACTCGGACATCGCTCCAAAAATATACCGCTTTCAGCAAAGGCTTTGACGCGCCTATCGGACATCACACCGATCCAAACAGTATCTAAGATATTAGCAATTTTTAGGGGTAAGGTCAAGTACACCGGAACCTTCCCCAGCAATTCTGAATTTGAAGAAATTTAACCACGAACCACACGAAAGACACTAACAAAGATAAGAAATCTGAAGTTCCAAACCCCTCGTTCGTACTGTTAGTGTGGTTCGTGGTAAAAGTCCTCTGATTTATTGCTTAAATTTAGAACTGCTGCCCCATAATCCCGTTATTTGCTCTATCGTACAATAACAAAAAAATATTACAAGCGCTTGTTTTACTCCGGGGATTTTGAGCAATTCACGGTATTTTATGGACCGCTGCTTTGTTTCCTCTGCTGCGTGTAAACTATTTTTACCCCATAAGGGCAGAAAAACAAACAACAACAGTACCAGACACGATTGAATAATGCCTACTGTGCGGTACCCAAGATTCCAGGCCTCGTTATTGGATAAAAAAGCCGCCATAATAAGCGGCCCTGTTGAAGCGCCGACGCCCCAAAAACAATGGAGCCAGCTCATGTGCCGCGCCTTGTAATGCAGGGCTACGTAATTGTTAAGCGCCGCATCAACAGAACCGGCGCCCAGTCCAAGGGGGACAGCATAAACACAGAGCATGACAAAGTTACGGGAAAATGAAAAACCAATAAGTGCGGCGGCAGTCATCAAAACACTTACGGCGGTAACGACACCCGTTCCCAGGCGCCTGATAATTTTTCCGCTAAAAATGCTTGAAAGAACCGTTCCGCCGGAAACAATCATATTACAAGAAATATTGGTGTCAGTCACCATTACCCCGGTATACTCATAAAAACGATACTAATTGCCTTTTTCATGCCCTTTACACGACGCAGCCCAATATGTTACATTTTTATCACGGTTTTGGAGAGATGTCCGAGTGGTCGAAGGTGCACGCTTGGAAGGCGTGTGTGCTTGAAAGAGTACCGAGGGTTCGAATCCCTCTCTCTCCGATAATGTATTTGTTACCAGATGAAGGAGGGATTCGAACCGAAGCACGCTGTTATAATGCCAAGGCGTAAGCCTTAACAAAGAAATCCGGTGCAGGACGCACCGGGCGTGCGCAGGCGGGCTGGAGGGAGTAAACAGGATGTTTACGACCAGAAGCCGAATCCCTCTCTCTCCGTAAAGGTATTTCGTAGTTAAAAAAGGAGGGATTCGAACCGGAGCCCCCGCCGAAAGGAAAAGCGCACAGGATGTGCGCGGCAGGGGGCGGAGGCGGGTCGGAAGGAGCAGACAGGAGGTCTGCGACTGTAGACCGAATCCCTCTCTCTCCGAATTATTAAATAGCAGCCCTTAACGGGCTGCTTATTTGGAGCGGCGCGATCGACCGCCTAAAGGCGGTCTGCCGGTATGGAGTACGGTACCTTTTTGTGGCGCCGGCTCGTGTTGAATTATTATATAACAACCCTTACGGGTTGCTTTATTGGAGCGGCGCGTACGACTGTCTAAAGACAGTCTACATGATTGTTTGCGGTTGCATTCATCGGGCGCCGGCTCGTGTTAAATTATTATATAACAACCCTTACGGGTTGCTTTATTGGAGCGGTGTCCGAGTGGCCGATGGAGATGGTTTCGAAAACCATTGAGCCTGTAAGGGTTCCGGGGGTTCGAATCCCCCCTGCTCCGAAAAGTCACGCGTCAGCGTATGCAGTAGATCAGTTAGCACAGCATAGCCCGCAATAAGACCGCTGTATGCATACATGTTACCGGACATGCTTTAGCATGGCCGGTGGGCTGATCCGAAAAGTCACGCGCAGCGTACGCAGTGGATTAGTTAGCACAGCATAGCCCGCAATAAGACCGCTGTATGCGAAAAGGTTACCGGTCATGCTTTAGCATGGCCGGTGGGCTGCTCCAATCAATCACGCGCAGCGTACGCAGTGGATTAGTTAGCACAGCATAGCCCGCAATAAGACCGCTGTATGCAAAAAGGTTACCGGACATGCTTTAGCATGGCCGGTGGGCGGTTCCGATCAATCACGCGCAGCGTGCGTCGTAAAAACTTATGTAGTTTTATTACTGATTTTGTCATTTTTTACACCCAAAAAAATTGAAATCCTTGTTTTTTGATATCCGCAGGATATAGTTAAGAGAAGAAAGGAGATTAATCATGAAGACGAAAGAAAAGGAAATCGTTCTTTATGTGGAAGAAGGGGGGCCTCCCGAACCAAAACGAACCTCTGTTCATTTTATTCGCCGTATTGCAACATCGTTATTCAAAATGATAATATGGATTGCGGTTTCCCATCATTCCTGGAAAGATGGAACCGGATATAACTTTTAAGGCAGCCTATTGGAAAAAATTATTAACGGGAAGATGCTCAAGGCTGCATTGAAAATACAGCGCCATGAGATGTCCGAGCATTATGTATACATCAAATTGGCAAAGCTTTGCAAGGATCCTCATAATACAGAGGTTCTGAAATCCATCGGTGATACCGAAAAGGATCATGCGGCTTTTTGGCGCGATAAGACCGGTGTCGAGGTAAAGCCCCATCGTTTTCAAATTTTCCGGACTGTTTTGATGGCCCGTATGCTGGGGCTGACCTTTGTTCTAAAACAGATGGAAAAAAGCGAAGGCGCCGCCTCAAAGCAGTACAGGGAACTGATACAGGAGTTTCCCGAAGTTAAGGCGTTCAGTGAAGAGGAAACAGTTCACGAACAGGAACTGCTGGCGATGCTTGACGAGGAACTTCTGCGCTATGTGGGCTCCATTGTGCTCGGACTGAACGATGCGTTGGTTGAGCTGACCGGAGCGCTTGCGGGCTTTACCCTTGCCCTGGGCGAAACCAAAGTCATCTCCCTGGCAGGCCTTGTGACGGGGATATCTGCCGCTTTCTCCATGGCTGCTTCGGAGTACCTTTCAAGCAAGGCCGATAATGATCCCAGAGCGGCAAGATCGGCGCTGTATACCGGCGCCGCTTATTTCATCACTGTCGCTATTCTTATAACGCCCTTTTTACTGGCGCCGAATAAATTCATTGCGCTGGGGATTACCCTGTTCTGCGCGGTGCTGATTATTTTTCTTTTTAATTACTATCTGTCTACCGCACGGGATTTGAATTTCAGGCGCCGCTTTGGAGAAATGACCCTGATAAGCCTTGGGGTCGCCGCTCTCTCCTTCGGTGTCGGCTGGGTGCTTAAAAATGTGCTGGATATTTAGCTTTTTCGTATTCTTTCATAAGAAACTTGATTTTGTATAGCTTGCAGGGTATTATTACGCATAAGGATGGTTTAAAATGAAGACGGCAAAATATCTGGTTCCCGACGATTATATGGCAGACCCTGCAGTACACGTTTTTAACGGTAAATTGTACATTTACCCTTCGCATGATTGGGAAAGCGGAAAGCCTGAAAACGATAACGGCGACCACTTTGACATGAAAGATTACCATGTCTTTTCAACTGATGATATTGAAAACGGCGGATTGACCGACCATGGGGTGGTATTGGACATCAAAGATATTCTGTGGGCGGGACGTCAGCTGTGGGATTGTGATGTGGCTTGCAAAAACGGCAGGTACTATATGTATTTCCCGTTAAAAGATAAAACCGATATTTTCCGCATAGGGGTTGCCATAGCGGATAAGCCCGAAGGTCCTTTTATTCCGCAGAGCGATCCTGTTAAAGGCAGTTACAGTATTGACCCGTGCGTTTTGGAAGAAAAGGGCGAATATTATATGTATTTCGGCGGTTTGTGGGGCGGACAGCTTCAACGGTACCGCGATAATAAAGCGCTCGAAAGCGCCGCATTCCCCGCCGATAACGAGCCTGCCATACCATCGCGGGTGGTAAAGCTTGGCAGCACTATGCTTGAATTTGCCGAAGAACCGCGCCCGGTAATTATCCTGGATAAAGACGGCAAACCGCTTACACACGGCGATAACAAACGCCGGTTTTTTGAAGCATCGTGGATGCACAAATATAACGGCAAATTCTATTTCTCATATTCTACCGGTGATACCCATCTCTTATGTTACGCTATAGGTGATAATCCTTATGGCCCCTTTACCTATCAAGGCGTTATTTTAACGCCGGTTGTCGGATGGACTACCCACCATGCTATCGTTGAATATAAAGAGAAATGGTATCTGTTTCATCATGATTGTGTACCTTCAAATGACATCACCTGGCTGCGCAGCCTGAAAGTAATCGAACTGGAATACAATGCCGATGGGACGATAAAGACGATAGATGGGGGCGGCATCCTCCGCTGAGGCTGAAAATCAAGGTTCCACTCCGGAACGGGAATAAATTATCTTTTAGCAGGAGTAGGACTCGAACCTACGACCTCCGGGTTATGAGCCCGACGAGCTGCCAACTGCTCTATCCTGCGTCGTGATATTCAATGTACTATTTTTGAAAAAAATAGTCAACCAGAATATGCCGGAGAATATCAGGAAAAGTTCACAGGATATTTTCATACATTTATGTATCTTTTGCTGTTTTTTCGCGGCCATTACGGATTACCAGGATCGATGAACCAAGGGCGGAAAGGGCGATGAGGACCGCGATGACGGCGGGAAACCCGGGTTTGATGATCATAAAATTGTACATACCGTGAATGGCAACGGCGGTAATAAAGCGAAGGAGGGCGGCAAGGGGCTGTTTTTTCAGAATTGCCGCCGCTGAGCCGATTCGGGCGCCGCAGGCGCCGTGGAGGGGAGCGGAGGTAAATGCCCGAAGCAGGGCAGCGCCGATGTCCGCTGCGCCATAAGCGGCGCTTTCGATTATCGCAAAACCAAAACCGGCGGCAAGGCCAAGTGCGGAACTTTGGATATTTCCTTTGAGTGCTTTGGCGTCCGCTAAAGCGAAAGGATCTGCTTCGGGATTTTTTCGATCAAACAGGCGGAAAAATCCAAAGAGGATCAGCAGGGTCAGGAGGCGGCTGAATTCTTCGGTAAAGGCTATCGGGAAAAAAATCGCGGCAAGGAGGTTCCCCCTGCCCGAGAGTACGGGGAGGGTTTCTCCCAAACGGGAAAACACATCCTGCAAAAACAGAGCGGGAAAAATAGCGGCGGCGCCTGTTAAAAGGGCGCATAAAAAACGGGGACGGGTAACGGGAACATGGGATACCCGGAACCAGATGTATACCGGAATCAACGGCAACGAGGAGATTGCAATCAAAAGCAAAAGAACCCACAGCCCGCCCATATCCATAGCATAATACCAAAAAAAACGATAGGGTAAAACCCATGAGGACCATTTTTTTGATCGGGCCGAAACACTCGGGAAAAACCAGCGCAGGCAAAGCCCTTGCGGGACACCGCTGCGGAAGCTTTATCGATCTGGATGAAATGATTGAAACGCGTACCGGAAAAAGTCCCCGTACATTGTACAAAGAAGGGCCTGAAATATTTAAAAAGGCCGAGACTGAAGCCCTTACGGCGTTGCTTCATTCAGAGAATGTGAATAACGCCATGCTGATCGTTGCCGGCGGCGGCGGGCTTATCGACAACAGTGAGGCACTGGCATTGCTCGGGGCCGCAGGTGGAAAACGGTCTTCGGCGGAGGGTAAATTTTTTCTTGTCTATCTTGAAGTGTCCGCCGAAACTGCCTGGAAACGTATCAAAGAAGCAGCGGAAAAGAGCGGGGAACTGCCTCCGTTTCTCAATACCGGTAATCCGGAAGAAACCCATCGCGCATTGCATGAACGGCGGGCGGCGGCATATAAAGCATTGGCGGATATCGTCATCAATGCTGAAAACAAACGCCCGTCAGAAATTGCCGGGGAAATTGCAGAACAGTGTTGAAAGAGCGCTTGCGGCTTTTTCAGATTAGCGCCCTTTACCGGTTCTCTCCGCTTTGTGTCTGTGGTATTTCAGAGGCTGCCCAATCGTAGACAATTTTTTTCAATCCATCATCGATCAGCTTGAGGGTCTTGCCGCATTCGGGACAGACAAACCTGCCGTCTGCATCAATATTTTTTTTCGCGCAGCCGATGCACCATGTCTTAGCGCATTGTGAACAGGAACCTGCGGGATATTCGTCGGGGGGCATGGCGTAGAGCCTGATGGGAGGCGATGACTCCGGTGTTCGGGAAACCCGCCAAAATCGATCACAGGTTGCGCAGGTAATGAGCCGTGTTGTGCCGTCCTCAATGCGATCCCGCAATTCCCTTGCCCGTTCGGCATCTTCTTCCTTTAGATTAATAGTCTCAAGGTGATGAAGGATCTCTTTCGCTTCATCCCAGCGGCCTGCAGAGCAATACATCCAGCCAAGGGAAAGCAGTGACGGCGTATGATCGCCGTCCATTTCCAGTGCGGCGCGGGAGGCGGATTCGGCGCGGGGAAACTCGCCTTTTTTTACCGCTATATAACTTATCAATTCAAGAACCGCAGGAGACGGGGCTTTTGTATAAAGCTGGTCAAGAATTTCATCGGCCTGACCGTAGTACTGCAATTCAATAAGGCATGAAGCGCGGTTGAAAAGATACTCCGTATTATCCGGGGAAGAAGCAAGCGCCTTCCGGTAATAAACATCAGCTTGATCAAACTTCCCTGAACGGGTCAGGAGATTAGCGGCGCAGTTTGCCATAAGGCCGTCCGGATCATCGGCATTATCAACATCAAGAATTTGCAGGGCTTCGGCAATTCCCCCGCGCAGGTATGCAAGGGCGCCGCGGTTGACCTGTATTGCAGGAACTTCTCCAAGGGTGACGGCGGCCTTTTTCAGATAGGATTCTGCGGCGTCAAGATCCCCTCTGGCGAGGGACACCTGCGCGGCAAAGTTGTTGACCCATCCATTTTCCGGTAACAGGGTAAGCGCACTGTTCAATTCAATGGCGAGCCGGGGATCTTTTGCGTCCCCGGAAAGCAGATACCGGTTTTCGGCAAGCCTGAATTGAAAGAGACCGTAGTCGGGTGCAAAGCGGGCGGCATCCTCAAGATAGGGGAACGCCTCACGGCGCCTGCCCTTGCGAATAAGCAGCAGTCCCCTGAGAAAACTTACCGCAGGATCTTTTGGCGGGCGGGGTTTAAGGCTGTTTCGCAGTTCTTCGGATTTGGTTAATTCTGCATCGGCCATAGCCCAATTCTCAATTCCAAAGGCCCATTTTCCCGCAAGTGCATGAGCTTCCCAATCATCTGTCCCAAGTGAAAGAATTTTTGAGGCCAGCGTTCCAAGATCATCATAATTTTCCAGGGCAAGAAAAGCCCGTCCCGCTGCAAGATAACGCTTGAGGGCCTCGTCTTTACGGCCCAGTATCTCGTAGACATTGGCGGCGTTTTTTGCGGGGAGTCCGTTCTCCGTATCCAGTTCAAAAGCCCTGTCGTAGGCTGCCGCAGCTTTTTCATTATCACCCAAATTCCAGCAGGCGTGTCCGAGAAGACTGTGCAGGATAGGATCATCTTTTATAAAAATGAGCGCTTCATCGGCATAATTTTTAAGCTCGGCATATTTTTCTGCCGCAGAAAGGATCTTGGCTTTTTCGATAAGCGCTTCCCGCCCTTCGGCGCTGTCTTTGCCCAGTTCGAGACAGGCATCGGCATACGTTTCCGCTTCATCATACTGTTCAAGTTCAAAGGCCAGCCGCAGTGCAAGGAGCAGTTCCCGCTGCGTTTTTTGATGGGCCGGTTTTGCCCAGGCCTTTTTGATCTGAATCAGCGCCGGCATTGGGGCCGCCATTGCGGTAAATGTTTCCGCCAGGACGAAACGGCTTGCCGCAGGAATTGCATCGCTGTCATTCCACTGATCCGAGGCCTTTTCAACTTCGGCAAGGCGGGTATCTACCGAAAGTGCGTCAAGAAAGACTTGCGCAGTATACTTTTTTTCCGGCGGAGCAGCAGAGCTTTCCTCGTATGAAGCCATCGCAAGGCCGATAACGCCTGACGATATCGAAGAATCATTTATTTCGGCGGCCCAGGCAGTATCGATTAAAAGCGTCAGGTGCGATCCAAAGGCGATAACCGTAAGGGTTACGCCGTTTTCCGCTGCGGTCCCCCGGGGGACTTCGGTCCAGCCGATGAGGGGTAGGGGCATATTGTTTCTCACCGCGTCCAGACGAAAATAGCCCTTGCTGGAAATCAGCGCCATGTAGTAGGTTCCCTGATCGGTAATACGGAACATAAGGCCCGCGGCGGCATAGCCGCCCAGCGGATCCAGGCGGAAGCGGGCTTCTATTATCTGGTCACGGTAACGGTATCCGGGGGCTTCAACCCAGGCAATGCAGTTGGTTTTTTTCAAACTTAACGCCAGAGAACTGTTTGACAGGTTGGCATCATAAGAATTTTCTGATTTAATAATAAAGCGGTGGTTGGGAACGGCTGTGTGGTCTTTGACCGCCTGAAAATTGGCGATCCATTTTTCTTCGGGTACTTCATCTGCGGGGGAGTGCCGGCGGAGTTTATTCGAGAAGATATAAAGCGCTCGTTTTAGAAAACCAAACATACTAATATGTACCGCAAAATCGCTGAAAAGTCGAGGTCCTGATGGAGAGGAAAAAGGTTGAACCTCAACCGAGGCTGAAAGCCGAAGGTTCCAGTATACTTGAACCTCAACCGAGGCTGAAGGCCGAAGGTTCCAGTGTACTTGACCTGTTTCTATTTGTAACCGCACTGGTTCTTGTCATGCTTTTTATTGTTTTTAAATTGATCCTGCCAAAAGCCGCAGAGCCGCCCGGGATCACCCTTGTTTTTGATCAGCAATGGGAGAATGGGCCTGAGCGGGAGACTCTGGCTGTGCTGATCGGAGAATTTGAAAAACGTAATCCTGAAATACAGGTCAGGCTGTATGGCGGTGATACAAAACCGGAAAGCCAGTCCTCTTCCGGCAAAAAAGCCGTGCCGCTTGCGCCGCCTGATATTATCGCCTTTGATGAAGGGCGCTTTAGCAGTCTTTTGAAGGACGGAGCCCTTGCTTCCCTTAACCAATACACCGGTTCGGAAACAGATCAGCGCGCCATACCGCTGGTTTCTTTTATGGATCTGCTTTTTTACAATATTGATATACTGAAAACCGCAGGCTTTGATCATCCGCCAAAAAACCGCAATGAATTTCTTGGCTTTTCAAAAGCGGTCTCCAATCAAAAAAAATACGGAGCGGCCCTTGCATTAAGCCCGGCAGACAGCCTGGGGATACGGCGGGATGTTTTTTCATGGATCTGGGCGTCCGGGGCTGCGTTGATCCGGAATGGCAAACCGGATTTTAACCGCAGGGAAATCATCGGCGCGCTGGATTTTTTTGGGCAGCTTAACCGGGAAGGCCTCTTATCGCCCGAAAGCTTTAACAAAACCGGGGCACAGCGGCTTGAAGAATTTGCAAACGGACAAATTGCCATGATGACCGCTTCGGTACGGGATATCCCGTATCTCCGTGAGCGGATGGGGGACGGAGCTTTTGGAATTACCGTTATCCCCGGCCCCGCAGCGTATTCCGGCAAGCCTGTTACCGGTCCTTCACGGTGGTATGCCGGGATATCTGCTGATTGTCAGCATCCTGATGAGGCCTGGGCTTTTCTTGCGTTTCTCACGAAAAAAATTCCGGTCCTGGCATCTGAGGTTCGGGCAGTACCGGAAAGTACTGTTCCCGGTAATTATGCAGAAGAAGATATTCTTTATTCCAAAGCATGGGATATTTACGGCGCGGCGGATATTATACAGGAATTTTCAGGAATCCTTTATGGGGATGATTTGGAGGCCGCTGTCCGGGATGAGTTGATTTTATTTTTTGATGAAAAACAAAATGCGGCGGAAACTGCCGCCGCCGTTCAAAAGCGCTGGGATGCGCTGTATGAAACCAGATAATTTTATTTTAAGGTAAAGGTATGCGGGCAATTATCAAACCACATCATTTTTCGGGAACCGTTAGAATTCCGGCGTCCAAGTCTCACACAATCAGGCGCCTGCTTATTGCTTCTCTTGCCGACGGTACTTCCGAAATTGAATATCCCCTTGATTCTCTGGATGCAAAATCCTGCGTCAATATTTGCCGCGGCCTCGGCGCAAAGATCACCGAACACCGTTTGACTGATTCCCAATGTCCCAATCCCCCCGATACCGATGGCAAAAAACTCGTCCGTTATACGGTAAAAGGCATCGCCTGGAAAAATTCTATCCCACCCTCCCCCCTTCTAACTTCTCCTTCCACCCTCCTCCCTCCCTCTTTGGATGTGGGAAATTCCGGCACCACCTTGTACCTTGCCCTTGCCGCTGCCGCTCTTGGAAGCTGCGCAATTGAATTTACCGGAGATGAACAGATACAGAAGCGCAGTGCGGCGCCTCTGCTTGATGCACTTAAAGGACTTGGCGTCCGGGCAGAATCAAAAAACAAAAACGGCTGCGCCCCGGTTATCATTCAGGGACCATGGAAGGGCGGCAGGGTAACGCTTCCCTGCCCGACGAGTCAGTACCTTTCGGCATTGCTTCTTGCGGCTCCTTTGGCTCCCGCCGGTGTAGTTACCGAAATTGATGTGCCTCTGCTTAATGAAAGGCCATATATCGAACTTACCTTGTCGTACCTTAAGGCGCAAGGAATCCCCTGGGAAGCGGCAGATGATTTTTCGTATTTCAAAATCCCGGGCGGCGCATCATGGAAACCCATATCAGGAAAAGTTCCCGGGGATTTCTCTTCCGCCGCTTTTCCCGGCTGCGCTGCGGCAATTTCAGGCGGCCCGGTCACGCTCCTCGGCCTTGATCCCGAAGATCCCCAGGGCGATAAAGTTTTTTTTGAAATTCTAAAAAAAATGGGCTGTGAAGTCACATGGGAAAAAATTGATAAAGATTGGGTCCTCACCGTTTCCCGTTCCGGTCCAATGAAGGGCGGAACTTTTGATCTTAACGCAACGCCTGATATGCTTCCCGCTCTGGCGGTGACAGCTTCTTATGCGCAGGGTGACACCGCCCTGGTCAATGTTGCCCATGCCCGAATCAAGGAAACGGACCGTATCGCCGTAATGGCAGAGGAGCTTGCAAAACTTGGTATACAAGCAACTGAGCGGCCGGACGGATTAATTATTCATGGTAACGATGCTATAATACAGAATGTTTTACCGCAGAATAATGTGCGGGCGCCGGAAATTATTAACGGCCATGGGGATCACCGTATCGTGATGGCTTTTGCCGCCGCTGCATTGGGAACCGCTGCTCTAATCGAAATAGACAGCGCCGAAAGCGCCGCGGTAACGTATCCTGGGTTTTTGGAATTACTTGGCGCAGAATGGAGGGACTGATATGGCATGGGTTACCGGCGGGAAGCATTTTGGCGCATATACGTATGAACATTGGTTTGATGATGATAATAAAGATTTTACAATTGAATATGATAAAAATACAGATGATTTTCCGGACAATATACTATCATTGCGGCCATTAACAAAAAAATCATCAATGTTATTGAAGAATTTCACAGTTTGGAAACAGAAAACCGTAAATCAATAATTGCTTATATAAAAAATATTAGCCTTTGAATCAGATCTTTTCCCCTGTCTTTCGTCCTTCCGCCATGGCGCGGGCCGCAGCATAGGCGGCATTTTTCTTATAGTCGTTATTCCAGCGGTTAACGCCGATATAATCAAAAATTACCGCTCCGGTGTGACGGCAGAAACGGTCCATCTGTTCAAGACAGGTGAGAGCGCCGTTACCGCTGCCTCCGGGGGAGGCAATCAACAGAACCTGTTTTCCCTGCAGTGCAGGGGGAGGATCTTTCCGGTCTGCAAACATCGCAAATTCGCATCTCCGCAGACGGTCAAAAAAACATTTGATTCCCTCGGCCATTTCGCCCCAGTAAACCGGGGTAATAAAGCAAAGCTGGTCCGCTTTTTTTACCAGTGCCTGCGCCTCATCAAACCCGTCGGCGCCAAAAGCGCAGCGGTGTTTTTCCCGGCAGGTTCCCCACCCGTCGCCGCAGACATGGCAGCGTTCCAGCCGGTCTACCGTCAACAGTGTCGGCTCTGCGCCGCCTTCCCTGGCGCCCCGGATAACTTCATCGGTAATTGACTGGCAAAGCCCGCTTTTTTTGGGATTGCCGGAGATGATCAAATAGTTCATGTTATATATGATACATTAAAAATAAAATTTTGTAAGTATCGGATAAAAGGGATCATTAAATTTCTTCCAATAACGGAGTGTCATTTTTAATAGCTGATAACTCCGGTATGGATGCTCCTGCTATGCCTTTAATCGAACCAACAAAATAATTTGCATTAAGCAAAATCCGTTCAAGCTGTTTTTCACGTGTTTTCCATATTTTTTCCATAGCGTTTTTTTCTTGCAGATAACCCTTTTGCAATTCAGAAAACCCTTCTACGATAGTATTAAATTGGGCTGAAAATTCTTTACCGGTCAGATAGTCGTAGAGCATCTGCATTTTTTCCCCTTTATTTGTCTGGGTGTCATTGACCATATTTATCTTAATAAGGCTGTCACGTAAGAGCAAGGCAACACTTTTAAATTCATTAAAAGTACAAATCCAAACCCCTTCCATTTGACCGACACGTTCGACATCAGGAGGCAATACCTCTGTC
>JAISJS010000380.1 GCA_031261385.1 Treponema sp. | reverse complement strand
GTATCCTGTCCGGTGTATCCTGCTCCCGCAAGGCCGGTGCAAACCGGGAAAACTCAGGGATTTTCATAGGGCCGGCGGAGGAAACGCCCCTGGAGGGCGGAGCGCTGCGCTTTGGCCTGAGTACCGAGCCGGTCACCCTGGACCCCCTGAACCCTGCCAATACGGCGGATGGCCGGAGCATCCTTTTTAACGTATTTGAAGGCCTCGTAAAACCTGATACCGGAGGGAATCTTCTGCCGGCGGCGGCGGAATCCTGGACGATTGATCAGGGGGGGCTTGTTTACCATTTTCTCCTGCGGGAGGGGCTGCAGTTTCATGACGGCTCACGGGTAAGCGCCGGGGATGTGAAATTTACCCTGGAAATGGCGGCAAAGGCGGGTTTTGCAGGCTTTACCGAAATCAGCGCTATTGAAGCCCTGGGGGACCGGGATATCAGAATTACCCTGAAAGAGCAGGACCCGGAATTTCTGCCGTATATCACCATCGGGATTGTGCCGGCGAACAACAGTGACCGTGAAAAAAATCCCATCGGCGCCGGCCCCTTCTTCATCGAAAGCTATACTCCCCAGCAGTCCCTGGTATTGAAAAAAAATCCCCATTACCGGGAAAAGGGCCTGCCCCATCTGGATACGGTTACCATCGTTTTTACCGCCGATTCCGACGCCCTGCTGCTGAGCCTTCAGGGGGGAACTATCGACGGGGCAACGGTTACCGGTCCTCTTGTGCAGCAGCTTGATAACAAGAAATTTGATGTGGTTCCGGACTACTCCGCCTCGGTGCAGCTTTTGGCCCTGAATAACGCCGTAACGCCGCTGGACAATGTCCGTGTGCGGCAGGCAATCAACTACGGGATCGATGTTAAGGAAATTATTGACGCGGCGTTTTACGGGAGGGGCGAAGCTTCGGGGAGCCCCCTGATTCCCGGCCTTACCGTGTATTACAACGATTCTCTTGCTGACCCCTACCCGGTTGACAGGGAGAAGGCCCATTCCCTTTTGGCAGATTCACCTTTCGGCGGCGGCTTTCCCCTGGAGATCACCATCCCGTCAAATTACACGATGCACGTCGATACCGCCCAGGTCATTGTAAACCAGCTTTCCAAAATCGGGATTACCGCCTCGATAAAATTGGTTGACTGGGCAACATGGCTTACCGATGTGTACCGTGACCGCAGGTTTCAGGCGACGATCATTTCTCTGGACGCCAACACGGTTTCTCCGCGGGGGTTCCTTTCCCGTTACCGTTCCGGTGCGGGAAGTAATTTTATCAATTTTAAAAGCGCCGCCTTTGATCAGATTTTTGATGAGGCGCAGATCGAATTGGATGAATCGAAGCGTATTGCCCTTTACAAAGAGGCTCAAAGAATTATTTCCGATGAGGCCGCCGGTGTTTACATTCAGGACATACAGGGCTTTAAAGCGTTCCGCAAGAATAGTTTCCGTGGAGCGGTAAGTTATCCGCTTTATATTGTTGACTTTGCGCCGATTTACCGGATTAAATAGGTCCGCGGATTAACGCGGATGGATTAATTTGATGTTTGTTGCCAAAAGGCTCGGCACTACCCTTATTACGCTGTTTCTCGTGTCGGTACTTACTTTTGCCGCTTTCAGGATTATTCCCGGGGACGCCGCCGTTCTTGCGTTGGGGACGGAGGCAAGCGCGGAACAGTTAGCCGCACTTCGCACTGAAATGGGACTTGACCGGAGCCTTGGCGCGCAATATTCCTCCTGGCTCAAAAATTTTTTTACCGGGAACCTCGGGAATTCTTCGCGGTTCCGCGGTCAGGCGATTTCCGCCATGATACTGGACCGCCTCCCCGTGACTGCCGCTCTGGCGATCCTGTCCCTGATTTTTATACTGATCATTGCATTCCCCGCCGCCCTGCTCCCGTCTCACCGCGAGGGAAGTTTTCCTGACCGTCTGACGAACAGCCTTACCGCCGTTAATATTTCTTTTCCGGGATTTTTTCTCGCAGTGCTGTTTATCTGGATCTTCGGGATACTGTTAAAGCTGTTCAGCCCCGGTGGATATACCGGTTACCGCGATAATTTTTCCGCTTTTCTCGGGTATCTTGTGTTCCCTGCCCTTGCAATCGCCCTTCCCAATGCCGCCATCCTGGTCAAATTTTTGCGGTCATCAATTTCACAACAGCTCCGCAGCGATTATGTCCGCACCGCAAGAAGCAAGGGGGCGTCAGAGCGCATCATCCTGTACCGGCACGTTTTAAAAAACGGGATTATTCCGTCAGTAACGGTTATGGGGATGATAGTTGCAGAAATATTTTCGGGCAGTATTGTGATCGAACAAGTTTTTTCCATACCGGGGATTGGGCGGCTCCTTATCGCATCCATTACCTCGCGTGATTATCCGCTGGTTCAGACCCTGGTTATCTACATCGCCTTTGTCGTGATCTTCGCCAATACCCTTGCCGATATCGCCGTCAGGATCATCGACCCACGGATTCGGATCCGAAGCGGGGCGGCAGAATGAAAACAAGGTGGAACGGAGAATTGGTTTGGGGAGCCCTGCTCTGCACCCTCATCACGGGAATGGCGCTCATAAGCCTTGTGTACCTTCCCTACGATTACAACGGGATAGACAGCGCCCACCGCTTTGCCCCTGCAGGCCCGCAGCACCTTTTTGGAACCGATAACCTCGGCAGGGACGTGTTCTCCCGTATCATGGCGGGGAGCAGGTACACCCTGCTTTTGGCATTGCTCACCGTTACGGGAAGCGCCGCCATAGGATCCCTCCTGGGGCTTGCCGCCGGTTTCGCAGGCGGCGTTCCGGATGAAGTAACAATGCGGCTGATGGACGCGCTGAGTTCCTTCCCGGGAATACTTCTTGCCCTCGTGATGGTGGCCCTTATGGGAAACGGTGAAGGCAGCCTCTTTATCGCTTTATTGGTACTGTTTATCCCGAGTTTTGTCCGTATTGTGCGCAGCGGGACTTTACAGTATAAAACAAAAGATTTTGTTTTAATGGCGCAGATTATGGGCGCCTCCCGTTTCAGGATACTTTTTTTACATATACTGCCAAATTTGATCCCGTCGCTTCTTTCGGCATCGGTACTGGGGCTTTCCAACGCGATCCTCGCCGAGGC
>JAISJS010000377.1 GCA_031261385.1 Treponema sp. | reverse complement strand
ACTGCAGAGTTCGAGTCAAGACAAGTGCTCAGAAGAAGTGAAGCCGGTTGCCCGGAAAAAGATCGTGGAGTTTGTGCCTGCGGCACAAACTCCCAAGCGATTATCGGAACGTGCTTCGCACGTTCCGATAATCGCAATGTCCGCCAACGTATTCCGTGAGGATATAGAAAAATGCCTTGCGGCAGGGATGGACGGTCATGTAGGAAAGCCCATTAATTTGGAGGATGTACTCTCAAAGCTGCGGGAATATCTGTAAAAAGGCCGGATTCACTGCAAATAAAGCTATGGACATGTCCTGCTGATATACGATAAAATCTGTAAATTATTATATGACTTTAAGGAGGAAACAATGAAAAAATTAATTCCGGTTCTTTTTGTGCTGATTTGTGCGGTATCCCTGGGGCTGACAGGCTGCAAGGGGAAAGGCGCCGCCAATACCATCAACATCGGCGGAATTTTCCCGCTTTCAGGGGATGTGGCGGTGTACGGCGTAGAGGCCCGCAAGGGCATTGAGCTGGCGATTGAGGAAATCAACGCCGCGGGGGGCATTGACGGCAAAAAAGTGGTTCTGATTGCCGAAGATGATACGGGAAATCCTGAAATCACCGTTAATGCGTACCGTAAACTTACCAGCAAGGATAAGGTCAGTATCATTATCGGCTCCCTTACCTCAGGCTGTACTATTGCCATAACTTCTCTTGCCCAGGCGCAAAAAGTGGTGTTGGTGGCCCCCGCCGCTACGGCTCCGGCGGTTACCGATGCGGGTGATTATATTTTCCGCGCCTGCTTTATCGATCCCTTCCAGGGGACCGTGGGCGGGGCGTTTGCTTTTGATACCCTCAAGGCAAAACGGGCGGCGGTGCTCTTTGATAACGGCAACGATTATTCTCTGGGGCTTACCGAAAACTTTGTCGCCGCTTTTCAAAAAGCCGGCGGAACGATTGTTGCCCGCGAATCGTATATCACCAAAGATGTGGATTTTAACGCCCAGATCACCAAGATCAAGGCCGCCAATCCCGATGTGGTGTATCTGCCTGATTATTATTCCACCGTGGCCCTTATTGCCAAGCAGCTTAGGGCGCAGGGGGTGAACACCCAGGGGACCCCTGTCCCAATTGTCGGCGCCGACGGCTGGGACGGCCTTACCGAAAACGCAGGGGACGAAGTGCTCAACGGTTTCTATTCCAACCACTATTCATCGGATTCAACTGAGACCAGGGTTGTCAATTTCGTAAGGGACTTTACCGCGAAATTCAACACGGTACCCAATGCCTTTTCTGCGCTCGGGTACGATTCCATGTATCTGGTGAAAGACGCCATCGTCAATGCAGGTTCTACCGACGCAACTGCTGTCAGGAACGCATTGGCGGCAACCAAAGGCGCCTACCTTACCGGGAATCTTTCTTTTGACGGAAAGCGCAATCCCGTAAAATCCGCTGTTGTCCAGGAAATTGTCAAAGGCGCCGACGGCAAGCTGACTACGGTTTATAAAACGACGGTAAATCCCTAAGCGCAGTGGACTCGCCGGGCATCTTTTTACAGCAGTTAATCAACGGTTTATCCCTGGGCAGTATCTACGCGCTTATTGCCCTGGGGTACACCATGGTATACGGCATCGTACTGCTGATTAATTTTGCCCACGGGGATATCCTGATGGTGGGGGCCTATGCCGGGTATTTTGTGCTGATCCGTTTTGGGGTAAGCCCGGTGACCGTGGCCGCCGCCTTTGCCTTTTCGATGGCGCTCTGTGGTGTGCTGGGGGTGGTCATTGAACGCTTTGCGTACCGGCCCCTGCGCGGCGCTCCCCGGCTTAATTCGCTTATCACTGCCATCGCCGTTTCGCTGATTCTGCAAAACGGCGCGCGGGTACTTCCGTTTATCGGGCCTAATCCGCGGCAGTTTCCCCGCCCGGCAGTGAACAATATCGTTATAGGGAATTTTTCCATCTCCAATATTCAGCTTATCGTGATCGTTGTTTCCGCCCTGCTGATGATCATCCTCAATTACATTATCAGTTATACCAAACGGGGCAAGGCCATGCGGGCCGTGTCTTTTGATATACAGGCGGCAAGCCTTATGGGAATTTCAGCTAACAGGACGATCTCCTTTACCTTTGCCCTGGGTTCGATTCTTGCCGCCGCAGGGGGCATATTGTTTGCCTTTGCCTATCCCCAGGTGTCTCCGACAATGGGAACCATGCCGGGACTCAAGGCATTTGTTGCAGCCGTTCTCGGCGGCATTGGATCGGTACCGGGGGCCATGCTTGGCGGCTTCATTCTTGGAGTGGCGGAAACCATGACCAAGGGTTTTCTTTCTTCTCAATATGCCGATGCAATTTCTTTTGCGATCCTGATCATTATCCTTTTGGTAAAGCCCACGGGGATTTTGGGCCGGAAGGTCAGGATTAAAGTATGAAAAATACCAGGGCAGTCACATCTGAGAAATCACTTCGCAGGGGCACGCCGGCAGGGTTCCTGATTCCCGGTGCATTTGCACTTGCAGCTGTTCTTGTTCCCACGCTGCTGGTTCATTTTGATATTATCGACGCATATACTGCCCAGGTACTCACCCTGGGGGGGATCAACGCGATACTGGCTATCAGCGTCAATACCATCACCGGGATCACCGGGCAGCTTTCCCTGGGGCAGGCGGGCTTTATGGCGATAGGGGCGTATTCATGCATCTCCCTTACCCTGGACCTTGGCCTCCCGCTGCCGGTCTCTATCATTCTGGCAAGCCTCCTCACTGCCTTTGCCGGTTTTCTCATCGGCTTTCCCACGCTCAAGCTCACCGGGGATTATCTTGCCATCGTTACCCTGGGCTTTGGTGAAATTATCCGGGTTATTTTGATGAACCTCCGCGCCGTCACCGGCGGCGCCAACGGCAGACGTTTTACAACACCCATGGTACTCCATTCGGATCTTTCTTTTTTCGTGGTTACCTCTTTTCTGGTGGGTATCATTATCCTTTTGCAGAATTTTCTCCGTTCCACCTACGGCAGGGCGATTCTTGCCGTCCGGGAAGATGAAATCGCCGCCAATTCAAACGGCATTAGCGTGTTCCGCTACAAGATGGTGGGATTCGTGATTGCGTCTTTTATCGCCGGGATCGGCGGGTGCCTGTATGCCCTCGTGATAGGTTTCGTCAAACCCGATGTCAGCTCCTTTACCAAAAGCATCGACTATCTTATTTTCGTGGTGCTTGGCGGTATGGGATCGATGACCGGCGCAGTACTGGCCTCGTATGTTTTAACCTATCTCCAGGAATTTTTGCGCTTCCTCCAGGATTACCGTCTGCTGATCTATCCGCTTATTTTAATCCTTGTCATGCTCTTTCGGCCTCAGGGACTTTTGGGCATGAAGGAACTTTCCTTTGTGAACCTTGTCAAACGAATCGTAGTATTTATTAAAACCGCAAAGTCGAATAAGTCGAATAAGGAAGAAGGGGAAAGGGGAAATACCGGCGGGGGCGATCGATGAGTGTTGACCGGGAACTCAGGCTCAAGGTGCAGGATCTTTCGATTGTTTTTGGCGGCCTCAAGGCGGTCAGCGATTTTTCCTGTGAACTGTATCAGGGGGAACTGGTTGCGCTTATCGGGCCGAATGGGGCGGGGAAGACGACGGTTTTTAATATGCTTTCCGGGATCTATGTTCCCACGGGTGGAGAGATACAATATTGGGACCGGCACGGGAAGATACACCTTGCAGGACGCCTCAATCCGGCAAAGCTCAATCGTATCGGTATTGCCCGGACTTTTCAGAATATCAGGCTTTTTTCAAACCTTACTGTAGAGGATAATATCCGTATCGCCCTCCACGCGGGAAGGACCGTGAATCCCCTTGACGTGGTGTTCCGGCTGAATAAATTCCGCAGCGATGAAGCGCGTATGATTGAACGGACAGGCGAACTGCTGTCTCTTTTCAAAATTGAAAACAAGAAACACGAACTTGCACGTAATCTGCCCTATGGGGAACAGCGTAAACTTGAGATCGCCCGCGCCCTGGCCTCCGGCCCGTGCCTGCTTCTGCTCGACGAACCTGCTGCGGGAATGAACCCCCAGGAAACCGAAGAACTGATGAAGCTGATTTCTTTTATCCGTTCTGAATTCAATCTGACGATCCTTCTTATTGAACATGATATGCGGCTTGTTATGGGAATATGCGAACGGATCATGGTACTGGATTACGGCCGTACCATCGCCTCGGGCCTCCCCGAAGAGATACGTTTAAACCCTGCGGTGATCAAGGCATATCTTGGATCAGGGGCCGAAGCGGAGGCGTATCTTGAATGAGCCCATGCTGAAAGTTGATAACCTTGTTGTCCATTACGGCGCCATTAAAGCCCTGCGGGGGATTTCTTTTGATGTTGCCCCCGGTGAAATTATCACCCTTATCGGCTCCAACGGAGCCGGTAAAAGTACTACGTTAAACGCTATTTCCAATGTGGTGAAAAAAACTTCCGGTAAGGTGATTTTTGACGGACGCGATATCAGCGCCCTTGCGGCGGACCGCATTGTCGCAGGGGGACTGGTGCAGGTTCCCGAGGGCCGTCGTATTTTTGCAAATCTTTCTGTCAGGGAAAACCTTGAGATGGGCGCCTATACGCACCGGAAGCTGACCCGCACGGAAAGGCAGGATTTTCTTTGGGACATGGAAAAGGTTCACGCCCTTTTTCCACGGCTCCGTGAACGGCAGAAACAGCTCGCAGGAACCTTAAGCGGCGGCGAACAGCAAATGCTCGCCATGGGAAGGGCGCTCATGGCCAGGCCCCATCTGCTCCTGCTCGATGAGCCATCCATGGGCCTTGCCCCGATCCTTGTAGACGAGATTTTTTCTATCATCAGAGAGATCAATAAATCGGGAACGACGATACTGCTGGTTGAACAAAACGCCTATAAAGCCCTGGCCCTGGCCTCCCGTGCATACATCCTGGAAACCGGCGTTATCATCAAGGCGGGGCCTGCATCTGAACTGAGAAACGACAGCGCGGTAAAGTCGGCATATTTGGGAGGATGATGAGCCAGTACCAATTCTATGCCCCTGTATATTCTCAAGGGCGCACAGGAATAATGCGGGGGGTCCTGGCACATGTATCCATACCCCTGCGGGGCACGGCTCCATGCGCCACCCCCCTCCGCGATTTTTACAAGTGCGCTCTTTATTTACCCGGGGGCATAGGATTGGCCTTAGTCTGAAATGGGGGAAGAGCGTATTTATCGAATAAAAACTGAACAGGGCTACCTGATATCTTCTATTTCTGTTTCGGGAACAACTTTTGAGGCGTCCTCTACCTGTGTTTTGTCTATCCCGGTAATTTTGGCGGTTATCCGCAAGCGGGAAAGATCGTCCCCTTCGGAGGATAAAAAGGAGACAATATTGCCCCCTTTTTCCGCTATGGCTCCGGCGAATTTGGCAAGCTGACCGGGCTGTTCCTTCATGGAAAGGGTAACACGTACCCCCGGGTGGCGGGCGCCGAAGGCGTTGATAAACACCCCCAAAAGGTCCTTGCTGGTGATGATTCCCACAAGAAGATTGCCCTTCATCACCGGCAGGCAGCTGATATCCTTGTCCGCCATGATCCGGGCGGCTTCTTCCACCACCTCGTTTTCATTTACCGTGATCACATTCCGTTCCATAATCTTTTCAACCTTGAGCTTTGCAAGGAGATAGCTGATCTCATACATATCAAGGCTTGTGGCTGGGGAAGGACCGGCCTTAAGCATATTCTTTCTGGTAACTATCCCCACCAGGGTATTGTTTTTGTCCAATACCGGGAGTTTCCCAATCTTTTCCTTGTCCATAAGAGAACGCGCCTCGGTAACCGATATATCGGGATGCACAAAAACAGGATTCCTTGTCATAATACGGCTTACTATCATGTTTTACCCCCTGTTTAGTATAGTGTAATAGTATAAATACAGGCAAGGCTAACTTCGACTAAGGCCAATTCTATGCCCCCGGGTAAATAAAGGGCGCACCTGTAAAAAAGCGGAGGGGGGGTGGCCGGTAAATCGCGACCATCGAAGATGGGTGCGAGATTACCGGTCAGGACCCCCCCCGCATTATTCCTGTGCGCCCTTGAGAATATACAGGGGCATAGAATTGGTTTTTATGACCTTGCATAAGTCCGTTCTCTTCATTATAATAGCGGGATATAGTCAACAATGGAGATTTTGTAATGGGTATACTCAGTATCGTATTGCTGGTGTTTTTTGTGATCGTGGCGATTCTGCTGATCCTGCTGGTTCTGATTCAGAACGAGGAAGGGGACAGCCTGGGAGGGATTTTTGCCGGGGGGAGTTCTTCGGCGTTTGGTTCCCGTTCCGGTAATGTATTGACCCGGACGACCACGGTTTTGGGAGCGTTGTTTCTCGTGATAAGCCTTAGTTTAGCCCTGCTTAACCGGACCCCCGGCGGGACCGGGGTCGAAGAGGCTGCCAGGGAAATTTCCACTGAAGTTGGAACAAGTAATTGGCTGGAGGATGAGATTAGCCCTCAAAACGGCGCCGAAACAGAAGCGGATTCTGCTGCCGATGCGGAAACTTCAAGTCTCGAATAGCGGTCCGGAGGTAGTTTGATGTTCCTGCATGAGGTATTTACACCGGAATTGATAAAGGTTGACCTGGAGGCGGAGGATAAGGAAGAAGCCTTCGAGGAATTGGTAGACCATTTTTGTCAGGTGGAAAAGACAAATGTCCGGGAGGAGATTCTTGCGGCGCTCAGGGAGCGCGAAGCAAAGATGTCCACGGGTATCCACAAGGGTATCGCCATCCCCCACGGGAAAACCAATGCCGTGGAAAATGTGCGCGGGGTGCTCGGGGTTTCACGGAAGGGGATAGACTATGACGCCCTGGATGGGGAGCCGGTGTACCTTCTGTTCATGATTTTGGCCCCCCAGAAGGATTCGGAAAAGCATCTGCGTATCCTCAAGCGGATGGCAGAACTGCTCGAAGATCCGCAATTCTATACGGACCTGCAGGCCCAGAAGGATGCCGCCGGTGCATACGGTGTCATCAGAAAATATGAGGATATGTTTGTAGCTCTGGATTAGGGCGGTTTTTATGGCTGAAAGTGATGTAACCCCGGACAATGACGGTGTACTGGCTCATCTTTTAAAGGTTGAGTCAGAGGCCGCCGCACTGGTGGACGATGCTCAGGCGGAAGCCGATCGCCGTATCACCGACGGGGAGAAACAAAACCGCGCCGCTTATGATGAACGGTATGGCAGAGAAGCTGCGGAAGAAGAAGCGGACTATCAGAAAGAAATTGAATCAGTTAAAAATCAATATAAAAAAGAACTTGAAGCATACAAAGAAAAATTGAATGCCATAAATGCCGATACGGGCCGTTTTGAGGCTCTTATGGAAGAACTTCTGGCGAAAGGTGGATGAATGCCGGGTGCGGGAGAACGGGCTTACGCATATTCCAAAGCGTGCGGGATTATCGGTAAATCCTTTGTTGGAAAGCGGCTGTCTGCCCTCGGCGGGGTAAGCCGTCTTAACGAACTGGACAGGCTGATTTTTCCTCTCCAGAGCAAAGATCTCCCCGGGCGGGAACTCCTTTCCGATATTGAAAACCGTATTCAGGGCCGGACAGTAAAACAGATCCTCGCCATAGTCGGTTCCTATGCCAATCCACCGGAATTGCTTGTCCATCTGCTTCGTGCGTACGAGTACAGTGATCTTAAAACCTGCATAAATTATCTTTCAGGCGGCGTTAAAACCAGCCCCGCCTTTACCAATATCGGCCGCTTCGGTACGGTCAGGTTTGAAGCGTTCCCCGATCTGGCCGCGATGCTTTTGGAAACAGACTTTGCGTTTCTCCTGGAACGCGATGATATAAAAGAGATAGCAAAGGCCGCAGCCGGGGCAAATGTGGATACGGTAAACATTGAAACAGAACTGGATTTTCATTATTACGATGCCCTGATAAAGACCCTTAACTCCCTCTCCGCTTCCGATCGTATTTTTGCCGAAAAAATTCTTGCCGAAGAAATATCCCTGCGGAATTCCCTCTGGGCCCTGCGGCTTCGTACATATTACGGAAAGTCCCCAAAAGAAGCAGGGACGGCGCTGATGGATATCAGGATGAAGACGGGTACGGAGATACTGCCGGCATCGGATGCCCGCGCTTCCCTGGATCTGCCCCTGGACAGCCGCGCCCCCTGGAAGGGCTGGAGATGGGAACGCTTTCTAAATCCGGAAAAGCCGGGTGTGCAGTGGTATGCCGACCCGCGGTATTTTCAGAATGCCGCATCTGAACACCTGTACCGTCTTGCCCTTCGCTTTTTTCACCGCAAGCCGTTTTCCATCAGCGCCGTTTTTTGCTTCATAAAACTTAAAACGTTTGAGGAGGATCTTCTTACCAGCGTTGCCGAAGGGCTGGGACTTGGGCTTTCGAGCGGGGATGTGTTTGATCTGCTGGAGGTACAGCGATAATGTTACGCCCCCGCAGAATGAAACACATTGAGCTTACCGTGTTAAGCAGGGACGCCGATGCGGTAATCGAGTACCTGGGCAGAAAAGCTGTCATGCATTTTTCCGATGAAAAGGAAAACGAACTTCCGCAGGCCCCTGCCGCAGAAGATAAAGCCGTTTTTTTCATCGGAGAAAATATTCAAAAGCTGCAGGAGTCCGCCGCGTATCTTTCCGTGGAACTCCCGACGGAACCGGAGGAATCAAGCAATCTCCCCGGTGAGACCGAAAAAAAATTAACCGAAAAAATTTGTTCCGCCGTAAGCCTTTTGGGTACGAGGGAAAGTGAGGCAATACAGGAACGGCGTAAGATCGATGAAACCCTTACCGAAGCAAAGGCCTTTGCCAATCTCAACGCCCCCTTTACAGACCTGGATCAGCTTTCGTATTTAACCCTGCGGGTGGGGCGGCTTGATCCCAAAATGCAGGCGGAGATGCGGGAGAACCTGGCGGACCGTGCGGTGATTATTTCTTTGGGTGAGGGGAAGGATGGAGGGCCGGGTGACCGTATTCTTGCGGCAGCTTCCCGAAAGGGCCGCTTTGCCCTGGATTCAGAACTGAAAAAAATGTCCTTTGTGCCCATTGCAATCCCCGAAGGGTATCAGGGAATTCCCGCTGAACTTCTTGCAAGCCTTGAGGCCCGGCTTAAAAATATGGAAGATGAACTTACGGCGGTCCGGCAGGACAAAGAAAAGCTGCGGGATCAATGCGGTAAAGATTTGCGGGAACTTACCGCTTCGTACCTTATGGCCGCCATTGTGGAACAGCTTAAAGAAAAACTTGTTGCAACCAAAAGTATCTATCTTCTTTCAGGATGGGTTCCCCAGGATGCGGTATCAGGTATCGCAGGCGACCTTGGAAGGCTTACGGGAGGACGGGTGGCCATCAGGACCTACAACCCCGAAGAACTGCCGGAAGTCCGCGAGGGCAGGGAAAAAGTTCCCGTATCATTAAAACACGGCGCTTTTGTGCAGGGCTTTGAAGGGGTGGTGTTTTCCTACGGCGCTCCATTATACGGCACTATCGATCCTACACCTTTTGTGGCGATCTTTTTTACGATACTTTTTGGGATCATGTTTGGGGATGTGGGCCAGGGCTTTGTCCTTTTGCTTGCGGGTCTTCTCACCGGCAAGCGCGGAATTAAAGCCCTTGCAAAATTCCGGGGCTATTCAACCCCGCTGATTGCAGTTGGAATTTCTTCGATGGTGATGGGCCTTTTAAACGGCGAAATTTTTGCCAATGAGGAAATTTTGGCTGCCCCCACACTGGCAGTGACAGGATTTTTCAGCGCCCTCTTTGGCGGAGACGGTATTGGGGTGGAACGGATACTTCACTTAATGCCCGAAAAGGGCAATGTGATGAAGCTTTTTTACTTTTTCGGGTTTACCATCGCTGTGGGCATACTCCTCAATTCCATCGGCCTTATAGTGAATATCGTGAACAAGTGCATTACCAAAAAATACGAAGGGGCGTTCTTCTCCAAAACCGGACTTGCCGGGCTTCTCTTTTTCTGGTATGCCCTGTTTATCGCCGTCCGCATTATCCTGGGCGGTCATTTTGCATGGTTTGATCTTGCGGGGCTTATCGTTCCGGTACTGTGCATTTTCTTTGGTCCGGTGATCTGGCGAATCATCAGCGGGGAGCGGCCCATACTTGCGGAGGGGCTCATGCCCTTCATTATGGAAGGCTTTGTCGAAATTCTTGAAACCCTTTCCACGTATATTTCCAACACGGTAAGTTTTTTGCGGGTGGGGGCCTTTGCCCTTTCCCATGCAGTGCTTTCTTTTATCGTGTTTACCCTTTCGGAAATGGTTTCCAATAATCCTGTGGGACCGGTATTTTCCCTGTTTATTATGATTTTGGGAAATGCGGTAATTATTATTCTTGAGGGAATGATCGTAGCCATTCAGGTGGTACGTCTCCAATATTACGAATTTTTCAGTAAATTTTTTGTCGAAACCGGGGTGGAATTTAGTCCTTTCCGGTTCAGAAGGAGTAAATGATGAAGCGGGTTATTTTATTGGCGGTGATGGTTTTGTTTGCAGCGGCGCTGGCGGCGCCTGTTTTTGCACAGGAGACCTCTGCAGCGGGCGCCGAAGGAACGGTTCAGGCGGAGGGCGCGGCGCCTCCCGTTTCGGTATGGAAATATTTTGCCGCTGCATTGGCGGTAGGAATTTCCTGTATTGCAGGCGGGCTTGCCGTCGGGCAAATCGGATCTGCGGCAATGGGCGCCATGAGCGAGAACCCGGAACTTTCCGGTAAAGCGCTGCCGTATGCAGGCCTTGCAGAAGGTATATGTCTCTGGGGCTTCCTTGTTGCCCTGCTGATTCTGATTCTGTAGCCTTCAGGTTTACGCGTTGGATTATTATTTTATCGGGGACCCGGAGCTGGTGACCGCTTTCAGGTTTATCGGCATTGAGGGAACTGCGGTAGCAGATCAGGCGGAAGCCGTGGCAGCCTTTCGGAAGATTACCGAAGGCTGGGATGAAACTGCAGGGGCGGTGCTGCCCGGAGGAATTTCAGGCTGCCGTGTGCTTGTCATCACCGAGGAGACTGCGGACTGGCTTGGGGATCTGCTGGTCGCCTGGCAGCTTTCCGATCGCTATCCCCTTGTCGTGGAGATCCCCGGTATTATGGGACGTCTTGCAGGACGCAAAACACTGGTGGATTCCATCCGGGAAGCCATCGGAGTTCATGTTTGACAGTGTAGGAAATAATGGAAGAGTTACAGTCAACCGAAATTCTTGACCGGGAGATACTCGAAGACGCCCGGAAAAAAGCATACCGTATCCTCAAGACTGCCGATGAAACGGTAAAGACCAACGCTTCGGTCTGGGAGAAAAAAATCGCCGGGGCCATTGCCGAAATGGAAAGCAGGTACGCTGCCCGCAAACGGGAAGTGCATGACGAGATCATGGCCCGTCTTCCGATGGACAAGCGGCGTGCAAAGTCAGAAAAGATAGAAGAGTACCTTGCGTCCGCCGTCGATCATTGGTACCGTCATCAAAGCCCGGAAAGGGTTCTTGCCCTTTTGGAAGCGGAACTGCAAAAGCGGCTCTCTCAATGTCCTGAATTTACCGCCGTGCCGGACAAAAGTCTTGTCACGGGGAAGCTTCGCAATATAAAAAAGGCTGAAGCGGAACCACTGCTTAAAAAATTAAAACTTTCGGGCTGTACGCTTGAAGAGCTTCCTTCCTTTTCCGGGAAGCCGTATCCCGAAATCGTGCTTGATATAAAACCGGTGCGGATCACCGCTTCTATCGATATGGTAGTTGATACGCTGCTTCACGTAAAAAGGG
The DNA here is from genome assembly GCA_031261385.1 of Treponema sp. Lineage (GTDB taxonomy): Bacteria > Spirochaetota > Spirochaetia > Treponematales > Breznakiellaceae > JAISJS01. The sequence continues at coordinate 371 of JAISJS010000377.1, read as the reverse complement.
CAGAACTTATAACAGCCCTGATAGGATCGGAAGCCCTGAACGCGGACGAGGGAGATGTCCATGATTGAAGGAAACGTTAAACGGATATCCGGGCCCATAATCCGCGCAGATGGTTTGGGCAGCGCAGGGCTTTTCGACGTAGTTGAAGTCGGGGAAAAGCGCATCATTGGGGAGATAGTCCGCCTGGAAGCTGATGAAGCGGTGATCCAGGTTTACGAGGACGATACCGGCCTCCGGGTCGGCGAGCGGGCCGTTTCGACGGGACGGCCCCTTTCGGCGCTGCTTGGGCCGGGTCTTATGGGAACTATCTACGACGGGATACAGCGGCCCCTGGAATTTCTTTTTAAACAGAGCGGGGCTTTTATGGAGGC
>JAISJS010000356.1 GCA_031261385.1 Treponema sp. | reverse complement strand
ATACAAAACCGCGAAGTCGAAGAAGTCGAAAAAGGAAGGGGATTTTCTTATTACTTCTTTAACTTATTCGACTTTGCGGTAAAATTTCTTCTGATTTTTTCCTAATTTGGAATTACTGGGCACCGCTAGTAATTCCTACATTTTTGTAGTAAAATTCCCCGTAATGGAACCTACTATTGCTGAATTGGAACTCCTCTTTGATATTGCCAGGACCTTTGACCGGCATGTGGAACTGCGGACGGCGCTTGGGCCGCTGTTGAGTCTTCTGGAGATACGGGCGGGCTTGAGCTGGGGGATGGTGACTCTGCTTGACAGGGCGACGGGGCTCCTCAAAAGTGAGGAGGCTTTCGGGCTGACCCCCGAGGAAAAGGAGCGGGGCGTTTACCGTCTGGGGGAAGGGCTCGTGGGCCGGGTTTTTGAAACCGGAACGGCAGTCGTTGTCCCCGATCTTGCACTGGAAACTCATTTTCTGAACCGCGCCAAGAACCGGACGCGGGAAGATATGGCGGGGCTTACCTATTATTGCATTCCTATTCGTTCAAAAGGGAATATTATCGGGACTTTGAGCGCCGAACGGCGGATTGGTGACGGCGACAAAGACATCATAATAGAACGGGATTATTCTTTTTTGGAGAAAGTTGCTTCGATAATTGCCGATTCGGCAAAGCTCCGGGAACGGATTATGGAGGAACAGTTCCGTTTGTATCACGGACTTGGGGAAAAACCGGCAGGTTTTCGGCTGGAAAAGGAGCCGGGTCCTCTGCCGGGCAAGGAATCGGGGGGACGTATCGCGCCGGGAAGCGAAATAATCGGAACCAGCAACGCCCTGCGGGGAGTGTACGAGATGCTTTCCCAGGTGGCCCCAAGCGACGCCACGGTACTTGTCACCGGGGAAAGCGGCACGGGGAAGGAACTTATAGCGGCGGAACTCCACAGGCTTTCCAAACGGGCAGGTCAGTCAATGGTTAAAATCAACTGCGCCGCCCTGCCCGAATCTATCATCGAAAGCGAGCTGTTCGGCCACGAAAAAGGGGCTTTTACCGGCGCGGTAAAGGAACGAAAAGGCCGTTTTGAGATGGCCCACAAGGGGACGATTTTTCTTGACGAGATAGCCGAACTTTCACCGCAGATACAGGTAAAAATCCTCCGGGTGCTGCAGGAACGGGAACTGGAACGGGTAGGGGGAACTGCCACGATCAAGGTTGATGTCAGGCTTATTGCCGCGACAAACCGGAATCTTGAGGACGAGGTCCGCGCGGGCCGTTTCCGGGAGGATCTTTTTTACCGTCTTAACGTATTTCCGCTGTATGTTCCCCCGCTTAGGGATCGAAAAACCGATTTGATTCTTCTGGCCGACCATTTTGCCGAAAAATATGCCGAAAAAAACGGCAAACTCATCAAGAGGATCTCCACCCCGGCCTTGGACCTTTTATCCAGCTATTCCTGGCCGGGCAATGTCCGTGAGCTCGAAAACTGCATTGAGCGGGCGGTGATCCTTTCCACCGACACGGTGATCCACTCGTACAATCTTCCCCCAAGCCTGCAATCCGCCTCATCCACCAACACCGAGCCTACCACCACATTGGAGGCGGCCCTTTCCCGCCTTGAAAAGGAGTTGATTGTCGAAGCCCTCAAAATCGCCGACGGCAACATGGCCTCCTCCGCCCGCCGTCTCGGCATCACCGAACGGCAAATGGGCCTGCGCGTCCACCACTACGGTATCAACTGGCGCCTCTACCGTACAAAAATGTAGGATACTACTTTAAAAACTACATTTGCGTAGGAAATTAAAAGAAATTCAACCACGAAGTCGAAGAAGTCGAAGAAGGAATGAAGATAAAGAAAGGAAATTTGCTTTCGTATTTTCTCCATCTTCCCTTATTCGACTTATTCGACTTTGCGGTTCGTACTCTTAGTGTCCTCTGCGGTTAATATTCCTTCTTTTTCTTCGTTTTTTTTGTCCAACTTGGCACGGTTCTTGCTTAACTACTTATGTACTTTGCGGCCTTCGGGCTGTATCAAATTGAGGAGGATGAAAAGTGCGAAACAAGAAATTGTTTATCTTGTTGATACTGACTCTGTGCATAGGGGGAGTTTCCCTCTTTGCCGAGGAAAGTATCGAAACCCTGGGATTTTCCCTGGATGTGGTTTGGCTGTTTTTAGGGTCCATTCTGGTCTTTATTATGCAGGCCGGATTTGCCCTGGTGGAGACCGGGCTTACCCAGGCGAAAAATGCTACCAACATCACGATGAAAAACGTCATGGACTTTTGTTTTGGCGCAATCGTGTATTGGGCCATAGGCTGGGCGTTCATGTATGGTAAAGATGCGGGTGGATTTATCGGGACTTCGGAATTCTTCCACAGCCCGATGGATCTGGATCTTGAATCCGGCGGCTTCTACAAAACATGGTTCTTCCAGGTAGTCTTTGCCGCTACTTCGGCGACCATCGTTTCCGGGGCCATGGCGGAACGGACCAAATTTAAATCCTATCTGATTTATACTTGTTTTATTTCCGCCTTTATCTACCCCATTTCCGGTCACTGGATATGGAGCGGTGACGGCTGGCTTGCCCAGCTTGGTTTCCACGACTTTGCAGGTTCCACGGTCGTTCACTCTGTCGGCGGCTGGGCAGCTTTGATGGGCGCTGCGGTACTTGGTCCCCGTATCGGGAAATATACCAAAGGTCCTGATGGCAAGACCACCGTTAAGGCGTTCCCCGGGCATAATATTCCCTATGCGGCCCTCGGTGTCCTGCTGTTGTTCTTCGGCTGGTTTGGATTTAATGGCGCTTCAACCGGTATCGCAACAGTAGGAGATGGAGGCATCTGGAGCGGTCTCAATATCGCCCGTGTCTGCGTGACTACGCTTCTTGCCGCTTCAGCCGGAGCTATCGGCGCGCTGATTTTTTCCTGGATATGGTTTAAGAAACCTGATTGTTCAATGACCTTAAACGGACTTCTGGCAGGCCTTGTCGGTATTACCGCCCCCTGTGCCGTTGTAAGTCCCGGAGCATCCATCGTCATCGGCCTTATCGCCGGTGTACTCGTTGTGCTCTCGGTTGAGTTCATCGACAAAGTGCTCAAGATTGACGATCCGGTCGGCGCCTCATCGGTGCACCTTGTCTGCGGTATCTTTGGTACCCTGGCAGTCGGCATCTGGGGCAACGTGGAAGGCGTTGCGGTTGGCGTTCTTCACGGCGGCGGATTTGCCCAGCTTGGTATACAGGCTCTCGGCATTGTATCCGTAGGCGTCTGGGCCGCGCTTACCAGCTTGATTCTGTTCATCTTGATCAAAGTGGTTGTAGGGCTGCGTGTTTCACCCAAGGAAGAAGCTATTGGGCTTGATCGCAGCGAACATAAGAGCGAAGCCTATACCGGTTTCCAGATCTTCAGCAATATGTAAGGAGGCAGAAAAATGAAATTGATAATCGCTTATATACAGCCTCATGCGCTGAATGAGGTTAAGCAGGAATTGTATAAGGCAGAGGTTTACAAGATTTCGGTAACCAATGCCATGGGCTGCGGTCAGCAAAAGGGTTATACCGAACATTACCGCGGCGTTGAAATCGAAGTGAACCTTTTAAAGAAGGTCCGCGTCGAAATAGCGGTTAATGATAATTTTGTAAAGCCCACAGTGGATGCTATTGTCCGCGGGGCGCGGAGCGGGGAAATCGGGGACGGAAAAATTTTCATCCTTCCCATTGAAGAAACCATTCGTATCAGGACCGGCGAAACCGGTTCGGCGGCCATAGGCTAAAGGAATGTTTACCACGAACCACACGAACGAATATTAAATTAAAATAAAGTTCGTGAGGTTAGTGGTTTATTTTGAAATCAGTTCCTGAATTAAAAAAAAGAGGTGAAGGGGATGGCCGGTGTTTATCACTGACCATTCCCTGTCTTTATTAAAGGGTGTGATTTTCAAAGTTGCTATAAAGCAGCTTTTATGTATATTATAAATCCTTAAGGAGGATGTTATGAGTTGTTGTTCAAAAATTGATTTTGTTGAAACTCCGGTAACGGAGCTGTATGGGTCCAATTGTTTTTCCAATTCCGTCATGCGGGAGCGGCTGCCCAAAAATATCTATAAAGAAATTGTGGCGGTACAGAACGGCGAAAAAGAGCTGACTCTGGAAACGGCGGAAGTAGTTGCCGCCAGTATGCGTGAATGGGCTGTTGCCAAAGGCGCATCCCATTATACCCACCTGTTCCAGCCCCTGACCGGGCTTACCGCAGAAAAACACGATTCGTTTATCTCCCCCACTGGCGACGGCGGCGTGTTAATGGAATTTTCCGGCAAGGAACTTATCAAGGG
>JAISJS010000347.1 GCA_031261385.1 Treponema sp. | reverse complement strand
GTCCGGGCCTGTCTGCCTTATGCACGCATTTTGGTGGTGGATGATGTGCAGACCAATCTTGATGTAGCCAGAGGAATGCTGAAACCTTATGGCATGATCGTGGATTGTGTGGATTCAGGGAAAGAAGCCGTCGGCATCATCCGGGAAGGTTCCCTTGAAGAAAGCAAAAGATACAATGCAATTTTTATGGATCACATGATGCCGGGGATGGACGGCATTGAGGCGGTCCGGATTATCCGTAATGAAATCGGAACAGAATATGCAAAGACTATCCCCATTATTGCCCTGACCGCTAATGCGATTATTGGCAACGAGGACCTCTTTTTAAAAAGCGGCTTCCAGGCATTTTTATCCAAACCTATTGATATTATCCGGCTGGATACGATTATCAACCGCTATGTACGAAACAAAAATCTGGAGACTGAACCGGCCATTCCCGAAAAAGTTCCCGTATCTTCCGCCGGGGACGCAGACGGAAAGCAAGGGCCAAGTCTGTTTAGGGGGAAGGCTGCGGCGGGTGTCGATTTTACTATCGGCCTTAGCCGTTTCGGCAATAATGAAGAAACCTACCTGGGTATTCTTGATTCCTATCTTTCCCAAATCAGGGCCGCATCCGGCAAGATAGCAGCCTGCGCCGCAGAACCATCTGCCGAAAATCTGGCGGATTACCGGATCATCGCCCACAGTTTAAAAAGCGCCAGTTACACTATCGGCGCGGACGCCATCGGGAAGCTGGCGGAAGAACTGGAACATGCCGCCGATGACCTGCTTACCAACAACTCCGACGATGGCAAGCATGCGTTTATCAGCGCCCGCAGCGGAGAGCTTGTTGAATCCCTCGAAAAACTCGGGGAAAATCTTGCCGGTTTTCTTGAAAAAACAAAAATCGTAAATAAGAAGCCGGTACAGAGCGCCCCTGATCCGGCGCTGCTTGCAAAGGTGCTTGCCGCCTGCAGACAGTATGACATGGGACAGTTGGACGCCGCCATGGAAGAACTGGAGCGTTACGATTATGAATCGCAGGCCGATCTGATCGCATGGCTGCGGGAACAAGTTGATAAATCGGAACTGGAAAAAATTCAGGAGCGTTTGTCAAAGCCGCCTGCGGCATAGTTTTTAAATGGCGCTTGATGGCTGAACAGGCGGGCTATCTCCGTTTCTTGGCGTTTTCCCTGTCCAGCAGGGATTTGGAGAGATTCAGCACAATTTTACGATCCCCGCCGTCCAGTTTCTCATACGTCTGTATTACTTCCATGGTGTCGGCCGAGAAAGAGGCAAAGGCATTTTCCCTGTGCCGTGTATGCCCGGTTACAAGGTACTCTACCGATACGCCCAGAGCTTTTGCAATACTGACTGCGGCGTATGCAGAAGGAATGGACCCCTTTTCCCGCAGATAATTATCAATGGTACGCTTGTTCACACCGGATTTATCTGCCAATTCCTTGACGAGCATATTCTTATAGCTTAATTCGTCTTTCAAATTTCCCTTAAAGCTCATGATTTTTATACTACTTAAAATAACGTAACCATCTCTTGACAATACCTATATATAAGTTACTATAGAATACGCGGATTTGTTAAATTTACGTAATTGCAATATTATGTAAATACAATATATGGGGTAAAAATGCATATATTACAGGAAATCATCAATGAAAGCAGGGACTATGATGATCTTATCAAAAGAATTGAAATATATATTGCAAAACAGGATATATTAAACAGTATGCCTGACGGAAAAAATTGCGTAAAGATATTCCCCAAAGACGGCTCACATTATATTACGTTATCGGCAAAGCATGGTATGGATGAACGGCTGTATGTTGTCTTTCACCGGTTATATCAGCACGGCCTGCATAACTATATAAATACCATTCATTATCACGACGAAGGCTTAAAAATTTATATTAAAAAAATGTATTCAGTTGCTGAAGTAAAAAAAGAATTTTTTTCATATCTGGATGGTATGATGCATTTATGCGGAGATGAATGGAGTTATGAAATTCTTGAATATGAAAAATAATACTCTGTATGGCATCCGGATAATTACATTAATAATAACTAATCCGGTAATCTGCAAGAAATTTAAAACCAACGCTTAAATAAGCCGCCCTTGCCTGAGTATTGCTTTTCTTAACAAAGAGGGTCGTACCCCATCCCCGGGCAATGAGGATGCGGACAAATTCTGCGGTCATGCGGCGTGCAATGCCGAGGCCCCGGTAATCGGGGTGAACGTACACGCCGCCTATTTGTTTTCGGGTAAATGAAGTCATGCTGGTGTTGATCTTTCCCACGAGGCGGCCGTCAAACTCCGCAGCAAGGATCTGTTCATTACCCAATATATGCTGCAGAGTAAGGCGGCAGGCGGCAGGATTAAACTCCGCGTCCCGGGGAATGACCTCCTCTTTTTCATAGCCCGATTGCAGAATAAAAAGGGCATCGGTATCGATAACATCCGCCTGACGAATTATGAGCCCCGGAGGGCCCGCAGTAAAGCAGCGCCGGTCAGGTTCCGCGTCCAGTGACATAAGGTTATAATCGATATTTTCCCGTGCCGTAAAACCCAATTCAGTCATGCCGTTTTCCAGCAGTATCGATTCCTCGCGCAGTCCCTGAACGGCGTGAACAGAGGCGTTGCCGAAAAACCCCGTTAAAAAACGCGGGAGCGGAACAGCGGCCTGACCGTTCAGCACGGGAAAAAGGGAACGCCTTGACTGGATGACAAGCGCCGAAATATTGTCTCCGGAATCTTTCAGGGTCCACACGTGATCCTCTGCGGCATCCCTGTGCAGGAATTTTCCGCAGGCCCCGACACACAGTAATTCCTGTTTTCGGAGCAGGGCTTCTGAACCGGCGGTTTCCCGTTTTTTCATTTTACGCCAGCGGCGCGGCCTGTCGTAATTATTCATGGAGGGCTGCGCTGTACGGAAGTTTTCCATCGCCTGATATTCTTCCGAGGAATGCGGAGAAAGCGGCTGCAAAGGATTCCCGGGCATAGCTGTACACCGCGACTGCGCCGTCCACCCAGGGGACTCTCTCAAGGTATACGGGACTTAACACCGAAAGGACGATTACCTTTTTTTCCAGCGGCGCAAGGCGGCGCAGGAACGCGAGCCCGTCTGCATCGGAAAGGCAGAAAATTACCGTATCGGCATTGCGGGCCTGCGAAACAAAATCGGCGGCGCCGCGGGATTCTGAATACCAATAGGACCGGGCCTCCGGGTAGGCTGCTTTTCCTGCTGCAAAAAAATCCTCATACTGCCCCGCAAGCAGTACCCGCCCCGCCGTTTCGGGGTGCAGCGGAAATACCGCAGGATCATCTTTGGGCCGTATTATGGTAACGCTTCGGGCCGCAAGGTCAAGAAAAAAAGCGGCGCCCCCGGGATCGGGAAGATCTGTTTCAACTTTTTGCAAATCCGGAACATAGGGAACCTTGTTGTCTCCCCTGAGGTATTCAAGTTTGATCGCCAGGCTGCGGCGGGCGGCGTCACGGACACGCGTACGGAATTCGGCGTCGTCCTTCATCGAAGCAAGCAGGCTTGTCCAGACCGGATCGAACAGGTTTGGCGTTTTGGAAAGCATGATGATATCGTTCCCCGCAAGCAGGGCCTGTTTCGCCGCACGGGAAAGACTTCCCGCCCAGGTGGTAGCGCCGTTCATCATGAGGTCATCGGTTATCACGATGCCCCGGTAGCCGATTTTATCGCGGAGCACATCTATTAAAAACCACGACGACAGCGAGGCAGGGGTGGATGCGGCGGGGGTATTGGGAAAGGCAAGGTGACCGCTCATCACTGCGGGAAGGCCCTCTTTGGCAAGCATACGGTAGGGAACCAGTTCCCGATCCCAAAGCGCCTCAAAGGCGGCGTCTATACGGGGGAGCACGCCGTGGGAATCCAGATCCGTGTCGCCGTGTCCGGGATAGTGCTTTGCAGTCGGGATAACCCCTGCGGCCTCCTGACCCTTCATAAACGCCGTTCCAAGAATTCCCGCCTTGACCGGATCATCACCAAAAGCACGGGGGCCGATGAGCACCGAATCGCGGTTGGTGTAAAGGTCAACCGCCGGTGCAAAATTCATATTGATACCCAGCACGGAAAGTTCCCTGCCGATGTAGTACCCCGAAAGATATGCATCGCGGGGATAACCCGATGCGCCGATAGCCATGTTCCCCGGAGTTTCACTGGTGCTTCCCTTTACGTGGCGTATCCAGCCCCCCTCCTGATCCGTAGCGACAAAGAGCGGAATGTTAAACGGCCCCTTAAGACTGGCGCTCTGCAGTGAGCCGACAGTCTCGGCAAGCCGCCGGGTGTCACCGGTATTCCAGCCGAAAATTTTTATCCCGCCGATGTTCCGGTCCCGTATCCAGTCGATGATCAGCGGCGACGGCTCCGCCCCAACCCAGCCGAGCATAAAAGTCTGGGCAAGGGCCTGTTCGTCGCTCATCGCCTCGACAAGTGCGGCGGCAAGTTCCGCAGGATCACCTGAATCGGTAAATGAAAGAGAAAATATTTCGGTTGATAAAAAGAGAATGAAACTTGTTACAAATAATAATCGCCTCATCTTAGCGGTACGCTTCGCCTTTTAAATCGTCAAGATACGCGGAAGCGCTGTGAGCCGCTACGGCCCCTTCCCCTGCGGCGACAACCACCTGACGGAACGGGCAGGCCCGCACATCGCCTGCGGCAAAAAGACCCGGCACGGAGCTCGCCATATTTTGATCGGTAATGATATATCCGGTTTCGTCTAAATCGGGATGAAGGCTTGCGTCACCGCCTGCAACAATCGCCGTTTGGGGAATCATTCCGGCAAATACAAAAACCGCATCGGCAGCTTCTTCGCGAATTTCACCTAATCCATTGCCGTTGTTGTCAGTCTTTTCCAAAATGACCGAGGTAACTTTTTGATCGCCTGAAATTTCTTTTATCACCGTATTAAAACGGACTTCGATATTGGAATTGTGGAGGACCCGGTTGGCAAGGGCCTTCTGCGCCCGGAACCGGTCCCGCCGGTGAACAAGGACCACCTGCGGCGAAAGCCGGGAAAGGTACTGGGCCTCATCGCAGGCAGCGTCGCCGCCGCCAACCACAAAGATTTTTTTGCCTTTAAAAAAAGGCCCGTCACAAGTCGCGCAGTATGAAACGCCGCGGCCTGTAAATTGCGTTTCGCCGTTTATATCCAGCGTACGGTGCTTTGCTCCGGTTGCAAGAATCACCGCAGGAGCGGCGCGGGTTTCACCGTTTCCCAGGGTAAGGAGAAAAATCCCATTTTCCTTTTTAAGGGAAACGGCCGATTCGGAGAGAAATTCAGCGCCAAAGGATTCCGCCTGATGGTGGAGGTCCTGGGAAAAATCAAAACCGGATTTGGGCCCGGAACTGCCCGAACCCACCTTGCCGGGATAATTTTCAAGCACATCAATATTCAGCGCCTGCCCGCCGGGGGCAAGCTGTTCAATCGCCAGAACGTTTAAATTCGAGCGCGCCCCGTATTGGGCGGCGGTCAGCCCCGCAGGACCGGCCCCGATAATTATCAAATCATATTCTGTCATGTTACCACACTTCCCTTACCCAGATTGTATAAAAACCGGCAGCGCCGATTCTGTTGATTATTGCAGCTGCCTCTGCAGAGCGTACATTGGGAATAACCACGCGGGTATAACCGTTGAACTGTTCATACGCAGGGGTAAATCCCGCATTTTGCAGACGCCTGTGGGCATCCTGCGCATTATTCACAATTTGGTAAGAACCAACCTGTAACGTATAAGTTCTGCCGTTTTGCACATTTGGTATGCCCGGTATAACGGTTACGGTTACCTGGCGCGGCGAAACAGGTGAAATCGTATTGGCGGCGATTAACGATTCAATGGGGTCCTCCGCAGGCAGTTCACCGTTTATCGTTTCCAAATAACGGGCAAGCAAATTATATTCATCATTAAAGAGACGCGGATCATTCCGCTCACCTCGTGCCGTCTGTATTTCATTCTGTCCGGCGGCAGCCATTCCGGCAGCAGAACGTAAAGCGGAAAGCCGGTCCCCTCCGGTACGGTAATACCGCTCTCCCGCTCCGGTAAATGCTCCGGCAATGCGCATCCTCGTCTCCGATTGGCGCGCCATGGACAAGGCTTGCTCCGCCGCAGAAGTTTCCCCAAGGCCAATTACCCCGTCGTACAGAACCGCCGGATTACCCGCACTATCTCCGGCCGATAATTTAAGGGCGGCGCCGGGATTTGAAGCCGGAGGAAGAACACGGTAATGTATTAAAATAATTTTATCTTCGCCCATATTCAAAACCGGCAGCTGATACGAAACAGAATTATTTTCTATTTTGTAATTATAACCCCAGGTTTCTGCAATTTCAATACCCGGCATAAAATCAACTTTTAACTCAAGCCCCCGGGCGGTAATAACTGCTATGCGCTTGAATTCCTCATCTGAGCTGAATGTTACCATGGTCTTTTCCCGGTCATTAAGAAAACGGGAATGACCGCCGCCCCGCAGCGCCAGATTCTGAATAAGCTCAGGATCAAAATCCACACCGACACCAAACGCCGCTATGGTGATCCCCTGCGCCCGGTAATTTTCCGCCAGTTGAAAAAGTGATGACACCTGGTTTGTATCACCAAAGGTAAAGACGCCTGCATCAGTATTGCTGCTTCTGCCGGTTCCGGAAATCCGGCCCTCAAATATTTTATAATCGTCTCCATTTTTTACTTCGACCTGGAACGGAGTAGGATTTTCATTGTCCTCAAAATAACTGTAATTCTGCACATACACCCTGTAGTCGCCGCTGCGGGCCATATCCTTTCCCCAGAATATATTCTCCACCGGTTCGGAGCTTTCACCGTCCACATTCATATCCACATCCTGTATGCCGCCGGTGGAATCCCTCATACGGTTAAAATAAATTTCCTCACCCAGGGGGGTTACCACATGCAGATCCAGATCGTTCCGGTTGCTCCAGGAAAGGGAAATACGAATATCTCCGGACATGGCCTGCTCCCGTACAAGCCGGGCAGATAAATCGGTCCCGTCAGAAAGAAGAAGCACCGCGTTGATCCCGTCCGGGCGGTAATTGATTTTTGATTGTTCGTAGCCCAGGGTCAGCCCCGCTTCCAAATCCGTCACACCTGCCGCGGAAAGGCTGTTAACCGCAGTCAAAAAACCCTGCCGGTTTTCACCGGTCTCTATCAAAGCCGCCGCAAAACGGATTTCCGCTTTTTCGTTAAAACTCACCAGGGCAAGAGAATCCACGCTGCGGACTTTTTCCGTGAATTTAATTAACGCTTCTTTTACCCATTCGAGCCTGCCTTCTTTTTGCATGGATTGCGAAACATCAACCACAAAGACCAGATTCATGGGGGCCAGTTCACTGAACTGCCGATCCTGCCCCTTTATGCCGATATGGAGAAACCCCTCTTTAACGCCGCCGTCAGGAGAACGCACGCGGGGATAGGTGTGAATTTCCACATTGCTTTCCGCCTGCGGATATTGATAATTACCTGCGGATATATATGCGGCAGTGTTGATTTCCCCGGGGGGGATAATTTTCCCCTGCTGCGCATAATTGGCGCCGCCTGAAGTCAGCGAATTGTTCTCGATAAAACCGGAGGAAAAGGCAAAATGGGGAAGAATAAATAAGCAGATACCAGTCAGAACCCGGTTGATTTTTTGTGTGAACATGCATTCCTCCATTTAAATTGTACGCGATATTGAATATAATAATCTGTGTCTATGAAACCGTCAATTGTAGCGCCGCTTCTTCTGATTCTTTCCCTGCCTGTCTGGTCACAGGCGGTTTTTCCGGGCCTTGAAAACGACCCGCAGGCGGCGGAATTTGCCCGCAGGGGGACAAACGGCGCCTATTCCTGGCAGGATCTTGCGGAAATCGCCCTTTGGGCATCAACGGTCCAGACGGGAAATTCCGTGTCCGCTTCACCGGGTAAAGGGCAGCCCCCGTATGTGGCGCTTATCACTGCGGCGGCGGAAGAACTTGCCTCGGCGCCGGATCTTCCGCAAACCGATCGGGAAAAGGGGGAATATGTTCTTGAATTTATCCACAAGAAATTTCTCAAGACCTATTCGCTTTTGCAAACCAGAGTGGATACGATTCTTGCTTCGGGAAGATACAACTGCGTTTCATCGGCGGTTCTCTACCTGATTTTTGCCCGGTCGGCCGGACTTGATGTGCAGGGGGTGATGACCAAAGATCACGCTTTTATTGCAGTCAACATTGACGGGAACTTTATTGATGTGGAAACAACCAACCCCTACGGTTTTGATCCGGGAAACCGGAAGGATTTTCATGACGGGTTCGGCAAGGTCACCGGTTTTGCCTATGTTCCCGCCAATAATTACCGGGACCGTTCTTCTATCAGCCCGATAGAGCTGGTTTCGCTTATTCTCTCCAACCGTATCGCCGACCTTGAAAAGCAGCGGCATTTTGGTGAGGCGGTTCCCCTGGCGGTATGCCGCGCGGGGCTTCTTGCGGGCAGGCAGGGCGCCGCTTCATCTGCTTTTTTTGAAGATCCGCAGCGGGACCTTGTAACGCGGATTTCCAATTACGGCGCGTCGCTCATTCAGGCGGGAAAAGAAAATGATGCGCTCCGCTGGGCCGTTACCGCAAGTACAAAATACCCCGGGGAAGACCGACTGAACGAATTGACGTTTGCCGCGATGAACAACAGCCTTGTTAAATTGATGAAACAGGGGCGCATTGCCGAAGCCCGGGACCTGCTTACTGCCCATGCCGCTCAGTTACGTTCAGAAAAATTTGATCAACTGGAAACAATGATTATTGATACGGAGCTGCTGGATCGCGCTTCAAAAATAAAAGAAACCGATGAAGCAGAAACCATTCTTGCCGCGATTGACAGGGCTGCCGGAAAAAATCAGCTCAGTCCGGAACGGGCCGGCGAACTGCGAACCTTCGCCGTCGAAAAAACGGCGGCCCTCCTGGCCGCGGCAGGCAGCGCCGGTTCCCGTACTGATGCCGGTTCCGGCCGGCGCAACTGGCCTGCAGCCATAAAATATATTGAGGCCGCCGCTGTCCGTTATGGCTCAAACCGTCAGCTGGAAAAATCCCTGCAAAACTACCGGAATAATTGGGCGGCCGAATTTCACAACAGTTTTGCTTCGGCGTATAACAAAAAGAACTTTGACGAAGCGGCAAGGATACTTGGCGAAGGCTTGAATATGTTCCCCGATAACAGGCAGCTATTGTCGGATAAGAACATAATTGATAAAACCGGGAAACAGTAGTACCATAAAAATTGAGGAGATGATCATGGCAAAAAAGACAGCATTGGTTTTGTTTACCGTTTTACTGATATCCTGTAACGGACAAAAAAGTATTTCAAATAGTGATGTCAGGTCATTCATGGATGACTATTTTGAAAAAGCCAAACAGAATGATTTTAATTTGATAGAACCATATTATTCCGCTGAATTTTACGAAAAGACAGCCAAAGAAGCATGGGAAGAGCAGTATAATAAAATTCATTCGACTTATGGGACACTGGTATCCGTTGAATTAACTTCGTGGAATATGAAATCCGTTATGGGTACTTCCGGTTCCGGAAAGTATTTTACGATCACCTATAAAAATGAGTATGAGAAAGGGTATGTAAGCGAAACGATAGATATTGTTATACCAAAGGGTGATGATACGATTAAAATCAATGGGCACAAATATGATTTTGCCGGATCGTTGGATGCGCCAAAGAATAAACAGGAAAAAGTACAGAATAATTTTAATAATGTGTGATGCATTCTTTGCCGCCCGCCCGCAGGAAATTCAAGTTCTGCCGCAGCAATGCTTGTATTTTCTTCCACTTCCGCAGGGGCAGGGATCGTTTCTGCCGACCTTTGGGCTTGCCCGTACGATAGTCTTGGGGACAATGCTTCCGTCATCGTAAAGCCATTCGTCCTTGTCTTTCTTGAACTTCGCCGTCTCGTGATGGATGTCCTTTAAGCCGTCAAGTTCGTACATGGCTTCAAATTCAACCGTACCTTCCGTATCGGCAGGACCGCCTTTTTCCGTTGAAATAATTTTTAACCCCAGCCAGTTTGATTTTTCACTCCAGTCGCGGGTCTGCTTGATATCGATATCATCACGGTCCTTTCGTACGCAGGTATTGATGATATAATCCACGGCGTGTTCGACGTACGCCGAATAACGGCTCCGCATAAGGGCTTCGGCAGTGGGGGGCTTCTGGGTCCCGGTGATATACGGCTCGCAGCATTGTGCATATTCGCGGCCCGAGCCGCACGGACAAATTTTCATAACAACCTCGATTTAATACAGCATTTCCATAAATGCGGAAACTTCCGCAGGAATTGTTTTTGAATCCACTTTCCGCTCCATGGTTTTTGAAAGGGATACGGGAACCGGTATCTTTCCTGTGATGGGCTCCACTGTTTCGGAAAATTTTGCGGGATGAGCGGTGGAGAGTATTGCGGCAGGACCTGCCTCAATTTGTTTTTCCGCAAGTAATTTATCTGTCCCGTTCCAGCCAACAGCGGTATGGGGATCAATAAAATATCCGTAATGTTGATGCACATCATGTATGGTCCTGCGGGTTTCTTCATCGGAAATATACACGCCCAAAATGATACGCCGCATCTCCTCCCAGGAAAAATGAGCGGCCATACGCTCAAAGTTACTCGGGGCGCCGACATCCATCGCGTTGGAAATAGTTGCCTGTGAATCGCGCGGCTGATAATCGCCTGAAACAAGAAAATCGGGCACCGTTTTATTAATATTCGTAGCGGCAATAAACTGTTTAACCGGAGCGCCCATCTTCATAGCATAAAGTCCCGCAGTAAGGTTTCCAAAATTCCCCGAAGGAACGGTAAGGATAGCAGGCTGCCCGGCACGCGCTCTTAAATCCGCCGCATTTGTATTCACCCTCCACCCTCCACCTTCCATATTCCACCCTTCACCCTTTGCTTTTGGCGTCGCTTCCCCGCCGGGATCGGTCAGGCCTGCAAAAGCTTTCCCCGCGGCGGCGGCATAGTACACTGACTGCGGAATAAGCCGGGATATATTTATCGAATTTGCCGATGAAAGGTCCATGCGCTTCCGCAAATTTTCGTCCCCCAGGGCAGCTTTTACGAGGCGCTGGCAGTCATCAAAACTACCCTCAACTGCTATGGCGGAAATGTTTCCACCGAGACCTGCTATCTGCCGTTCCTGCAAAGGGGTGACCCGTCCCTTGGGGTACAACACGGTAACGGAAATTCCCGGCACCTCAAAAAAACCGTCGGCCACCGCTCCGCCGGTATCTCCGGAAGTTGCAACCAAAATGCGCAGGGGCTTCTGTTCTCCGCGGCGCAGATACGAAAAGGCCCGCGCCATAAACCGCGCGCCAAAGTCCTTGAACGCCGCAGTAGGCCCGTGAAAAAGCTCCAGCACCATACGATCGCCTACGGTTACAAGCGGCGCGGAAAATGGGTACGCTGAATGGACAATATCTTCCAGTACCGAATCCGGTATATCGCCTGCGACATAGGGTTTAATCGTTTCAAAGGCAACATCGCAATAGCCCATGGTTCCCAGGGAAGACCTGACTGCCGCAGTGTATTGGGGAATTTCCTGCGGCACAAAAAGCCCGCCGTCGGGGGCAAGGCCGGAGAGCGCAGCCGCTGCAAAACTCACATTGTCCTGTTTATTTCTGGTACTAAAAAAGCGCATGGGTTATGGTAACATAATTATGAGATATTGACAATATAGTCTTTTAATAGTACGATAGAAGTACTTGTAAAGGATGTCTTATGAATATCAATTTGAAAGAAGATATTAAACCAATCTCTTATATAAAAACCAATGCGGCTGATATGATGGATTATATAAATGAACGAAAAAATCCCATTATTGTTACGCAGCACGGAGAGGCTCGCGGAGTTTTGATTGATGTAGAATCATATCAAAATATGATTGATGCATTGGGTTTAATGAAATTATTACAAATCTCTGAAAAAGCAATTCAGGACGGAAAAGTGTATAGCAATGAAGAAGTTTTCTCTGAATTAAGGAAAAAAGCAAAGAGAAAGATTGATGCAAAAATTTGAAATAAAATGGGCTGCTCCTGCGCGGGAAGACCTGCATGAAATCATTGACTATATATTTGTTAGAAATGAAAGTTATGCTGTAAAAGTTTTGGATAAAATTGAGGGTTCCGTTAAGAATTTAGCCGTTTCCCCCAAACGCGGGAGAATTGTTCCTGAATTGGAAAAATATGGGTACTTATTGTACCGGGAAATGATTGTTGATTATTGGAGAATTATTTACAAAATAGAAAACAACATTGTATGGATCATGCTGGTTATTGACGGAAGAAGAAATGTCGGGGATCTAATATTAAAAAAGATGATGATGAGTGAAAGCGAATTATAACTGCCGCATCATGCTTTACTTCAGCTTCTTCCGCAATTTACGCCGCCTGTTTCGTTCAGCGTCCCGCGCCGCCTTATCTTCTGCGCTGATCTCTTTTGCGGCCTCTCCGCCCGAGGAATCGGGATACACCCGTATTGATTCCCGGTCAGGCATACGCGATGCAATTATCACCCAGATGATCGCGGCAAGCATCATAACGAAACAGAGGATCTGTCCGGTGGAAAAACTAAAAAGAGGGTGGCTCATGGCAGGGGAAAGGTTGTGCTTGACAAATTCTATGCGATAGCCAAGGTCCGCATCGGGCTCGCGGAAGTACTCAATGAAAAACCGGAAGAAGCCGTACAGGAACAGGTACATCGCGGTAAGAAAACCTTTAAAGGGTTTTTTGTTCCGCACCAGATAGATGATGGCCCATACGACGATCCCTTCAAGAATGGCTTCATAAAGCTGGGACGGATGGCGGGGCAGGTTCACAAGGGTCATGCCTTTGGTAACCACTACGCCGGTTTTTTCCGCCGCCTCCCGCACCCAGGGTTCGCTGAGCGGCAGCGGGGCGGCATGGGGAAAGATCATCCCGAGAGGACCTGTGGTAACCCGTCCGTATAACTCACCGTTGATAAAGTTCCCGATTCGTCCAAACGTGTAACCCAGGGGAATACTTGCAGCGAACATATCGGTAATTTCTCTGGTGTCAAAATGTTTTACAATGGAATAGATGATGACCCCCAATGCGCAGCCTATCACCCCGCCGTGGTAACTCATCCCCATAAGTCCGGTAAATTTGCCGTTCTGGAAAGGCCAGAAAATCAGCCAGGGTTGCCTCCGGTACATGTCGCTTGTTTCGTACACCAGGGTGGAAAAAATCCGCGCCCCCAAAAGCAGCGCCAAAATGCCCCAGGTGAACATCCCGGTTATCTGATCCTCGGTCAGCGGAAAATGCCGTTCCCGCACCTGCCTGCGGTACATCAAATACGCAACGCCAAAGGCCACCACATACATAAGCCCGTACCAGCGCATCGGAAGTCCGGGGATTATTTCCGGCTTAAGCCAAGACGGAAAAGGGATTGAAAGAAGCATGAGAAAAGGATAGCAGAAGCGGAGGATTAGCTCAACGGCTCAGGCGCTGCACTTCGCTCTTTAATTTGTCCGGTTTCCTTGTCAAAATAGAAGATCACGGCAGTGTGCAGCTGGTGTATTTCGCGGTAACGGCCATGGCTTTCCATGACTACGCCGGGGTAGATTGTGCCACGGACCCGCAGCTCCGATTCGTGGTGCTCCTCGAATTTGTCATTCAGGCCGCCCAGCCCAAAAACTTTCTTTTTAAGCTGTTCAAGCAGTTTCATCAGCTTAACCTTTTCGGCGCGGGCGGCATTGAGGGCGGCGGGATTATTTACCGCCCCGGTGATCTTTGCCTCAATCTGCTTCAGGGCCGCATGAACTTTTTCAATTTCTCCCTCGGCTGTTTCAATCTGATCTTTAATCAGGTAATCCTGCCCAAAGGAAATTTCGGTGACCCGGCCCTTTTCGTTCCCTACGTCATGCGCATCCACCCCGTGACGGGCCCGGCAAACACCGCCGATGAGTTTTCCTGTTTCTCCGGTGATAATGAGCTTCCCGTTGGTTTTGATATTGCAGGCGACACAGCCGCTTTTTACTTTGATGTCCTCAACTGCCAGCATGGTCGCCGTATCCACAAACGCCGCCTCAATGGCGCCCCGTGCACGGACAACTCCCTTCCCCGCGCCTTTTACCCCTCCGGTGATAACGACCTTTCCCCCTGCGGAAACCAGGGCCTGTTCAGCGCCGCCGCCGATGAGCACATTGCCGCCGCCGACAACCGAATATCCGCTCTCCACTTTTCCGCTTATCCGCAGTTCGCCGGAAAAACTGATGTTCCCCGTGGCCTTTCCCACATCACCCTGCACACTCTGAATGTTGCTTATTTTCAGATCTTTCCCGTCATACAAGAGGTTCCCCGCAAAGGCCGCGGAAAGTATCAACGCATCGCCGCGCGGCGTTTCCCTGACGGTATCGTCATGGCTCACGCTGAGGGACACGGCATTTTCCGCAGGCAGTTCTGTTCCCTTAACATCAAAACCGGGGACCGCTTCTTCGGGACCGGGATATATTTTTGCCAGTTCCTGTCCGGCCTTAACCGGAACAGAGCGGGCCCCGGTTCCCGGCCGGAGCGCGGCAGACCGAAGTTCCGGCAGCAGCCAGGTAATACGGGGAGCGCCCCTGGGCTGCGGAAGTTCTCCAAAAGCCAGCGCCCGCACGACGCTGCCTCCCTTTGACTTTGCCTGGGCACAGGCCGCCGCCGCCGCAGAATTGTCTATGCCCTTTACTACTCCCGCCTCAGTCAGCGCCCTGATAACTGTTTCCGCCGTCAACGGCCGGCCGGCCCCCGCTTCGGCGGTAAGCTCTACGGCAGCCTCCATTGCATCCCCGGAAATTTTTACCTGTACCGCCGCATCCCGGTAATCCAGCACCTGCCCGCGGAAACTTTTTTCTGCAGCATGAATCAGCAGCAGCCCCCCGAGCGAGGCGGTAATATCGGCGCCGTGCTGAGCGAGGCCCCGGAACAATTTCAGATCCGGATCGTTTCCCGGCAGTCCCGGTGTAATATTGCCAAAAACATCCTTCCCCGCTTCTCCCGCAGAAGGTTCAACCATACGGGCGGCAACAGCGCCCTTCTCTACCAATGCAAGTGCGGTTATATCCGGCAGCGGAAAAACCACTGCGCCGTCGGAAGAAAACTTATCAGGGGAAATGGTTTTGATTCGCTCCAGTATGAGCTTTGCCTCCGCTTCTTCAAACGGCGTTACGGTAAGCTGTACTTCCCTATCCTTGCCCCTCGTAGCGGCTTTCCCCTGCGCCAGCGGATAATCAGACAAGACAGTCTCAGGCCCTTCCATAAATGTTTTAATATCGGCCTTGAGCTTCTCCATATCAATGCCCTGAACTTTGGAATCCCGCAGGGCCTGAGAGACAGCCTTCATTTCCAGCGGCAGCGCCCCTGCCAGTCCCTTGCGGAGGTTCAGCACCGCTTCCAGTTTGTCCGGGCTGATATCCACACGGGCCATGGCCTCCTGCACCTCGAAAAGCGAAAAGGCCAGTACTGCAACACCGGTCTTTACCGATTCCGCAATGGCGTCATCAATATCATTTTCCGGGATCAGGTTTTCCTCTGCTGCGCCTTTTTCAACCGCAGCGGCAATAATATCCGCCCCCGAAGGCAGCGGAAAACGGCGGTCCCCCGGCTCAAATTTAAAAAAGAGCGTCACTCCGTCGGAGCCCTTATCAACACTCCAAATATGCTTTGACAATGGAACAATATCCGCCCAGTTTTCACCAATCCGCAAAAGCCCCGAGTAAAGGGCCTTGACATCGGTTTTTTCCCGGTGAAGGCCCGCCCCCAAAAGGTAGGTCCCGTCCCCGGCGGCTTCCGGCGGAATTGGTTTATTAAAAACACTCTTCCCCGGCTTTCCCGGTTTTGCAAGGGTGATGGTCCCCAGCTTTTTCCCCCGCTCGGCAAATGCCAGCTGCAGGAGTTCGGGATTCACTTCGGCCTTTTCGCGTAGTTCCTTTTTTTCCCAGGTCACCACCGTTTCTTCTTTTGGCGGAAGGAAGGGCAGAGGATTCGGTTTTTTTACAATTGATTCATGTTTTATTCTTTCGGTTTTGATACGGAAAAGCTGCGGCGGCGGGGCGTTGGCAAGGGTCTCATCTTTTAACGGCTCAATGTCACCGGGAACCGGCAGCGTTTCCCAGTTGACCGTTTCACCGGCAGGCTGTTCAGGCGGAGTTCCCTCAAAGATCACCGTCTCCATTGGGTTGGTATTTTTTGCTTTCGCCGCTTTTTGTAAAAAAGGTTCCAGTTCTTTTGACGAAGGCGGCGGTGAAAGCCGGTTTTCCCCAATAAGCTTGATAACCGCGTCGGCGTCCCAGCCCAGGCCCTCCGGATCGGGGGTAAAGATCAGCTTCGCCTCTGTTTCTTCGGGGTTGACCTCGATTGTGGCATTTCCCTTCGCGATTATCGCCGCCATAGTGTGACCCGTATTCCCCTTAGGGTTTAAATCCCTGGGATATAGCCCGGGAGAGCTTGAGCTTAATAAAATTATTTTCTTTTTTGAGTTTTGAAATTTCAAATTGCTGCGACTTTACTGTTTCGATTAAGTCACCCTGGGTCAGCGCGCCTGAGTGAAGCAGGTCTTCCACATATTCCAGCTTGTTATCAAAATCGATCTCCGCCTCCATACCCGCTTCCTGAAAGCTTTCTTCAATATCTTTTTCATTCGGGGCAAAATCATCTTCTTCTGTCTGGAGAATTTTATCGGCAATACGGTAAATCGCCTGGGACAGGATCGACTGGGGCTTGTACAGCGTGATGGGCAGGCGCGACGAAAGGGCCACATCCTGGGCAGTGTCACGGTAAATAACCCCAAGGTGTTCAATTTTAAGATCGAGGTATTCCTCGCAGGACCGGCGGATCTTCATCGCCACATCGGCGTCCTTTGGCTCCTCCACCATATTCATTATCAGCCGCGGATGCAGATGCCCGATATGAGTGACAAATTTTTCATGGGATTCAGGATCGATCTTTTTTATCTCCGCTAACATTTGGGGGATATACAGCTTCTGCGGCCCCGAACCTTCCTTGCGTATCTGCTCCAGATACGCCCGTGCCCTGGAACCCTTGGCGAATACGGTAAACATCAGGCGGAACACCGTATTTTTAAGAAATACATAGGCATTCAAAACTGCAGTCACTGCCGGGGCGGAAACGACAATCCCCTGACCGGAAAGCAGAAAAAAGTCCAGTATTGATTGATGGGTTCCCGCTCCAAGGTCAAGGATCAAAATATCCGTTTCATCCTTAAGGGCCAGGAGCCGTCGTACCAGCGCCTTGAGCTGGGAAGCCTTAAGATTTGCCGTTCCCGGAATTTCCGTGTCCCCCGGAATGAACCTGAGCCCCCGAACATCCGTATCGGCAATCACCGCGTTAAAGTCCGACTTGGTATCGTTAAGAAACGTGCCGATCCCCGTCTTGGGAGACTGGTGCCCCAGAACCAGGTGGAGGTTTGAAGCCCCCAGGTCCAGATCGGCCAGCACAACCCGCTGACCTGCCTGGGCAAGGGCTACCCCCAGATTCGCCGCCACCAGTGACTTTCCTACTCCACCTTTTCCGCTCGCGATTGGAATGATACGCATCTTTACCCCCGCTTCCCTTTTTTTACCAATACAAGGCCGCAAATTGCAGAAATAATTTCCCCCATCAACAGAAACAGCAGCGCCCGCAAAACCACAAAAACAGCCGGATTTTCCATTAATTGTGCAGTATACAGATCGGCCCGTGAAAAAACAAACCAAAGCAGTATCGAAAACAGGCTGATACACTTCCCCGCCAGATACAGTGATGCATACGAGCCGTATTTTACCGGATCAATCAGTAAAAACACCGCCATCAGCAAAAAAAGCGCATTAGAAACCGAGTACACCAACACCGGAAACTCGCCCCCGTCAGGCCGCAGAAGCATGAACATCCCCACCAGCACTGCGAGTCTGATACACTCATATATAAAAAGCGCCGCCCGCAGGGGCCTCGAAACTTCCATTATTATATAAAATTAAAGTTATAACGGTAAAGAGTCAAGGTACCGGATACGACAAACGTATGAACATGAAAACACGAACGAAAGTATAAAATTGTCCTTATTTTTTGTGTTGGTTTGTGTGGTTCGTGGTAAAATTCCTTTTCATGCGTCTGTCGTGAGGTTCAAGAGCCTTGAAATAGGCGGCAAAAGAAGCTAAACTTTTATGTTATGCAAACATTTGAATGGTTGCGGCTGGATACGGCAGCAAAGTTATTTCCATCAACCACAACCAAGCAAGAGTCGATGGTTTTCCGGCTGGTTTGCGAACTCAACGAGACAGTCGACCCGATTATTTTGCAGCGCGCCCTGGATGTAAGCCTTGAAAGTTTTCCGTTTTACCGCAGCGTATTGCGGCATGGTCTTTTTTGGTATTATCTTGAAAAGACCAACTTAACGCCCGAGGTACACGAAGAATTTTCAACGCCGTGCGCCCATCTTTACAATGAGAACCGCGCAAGCCTGTTGTTCTCACTTACTTATTACCGCAGGCGGATAAATATTGAAATTTACCATGTCCTGGCAGATGCAGTGGGCGCTTCAAATTTTTTCAGGACAATTATTTATCAATATCTTATGGAAAAACACAAAACAGAACTTGCCGAAAACATCAGGCTCTCATTTGATGATGCGCCGATCGATCAAAAAATTGATAATGCTTTTGATACATATTATTCAAAAGGAAAAGCGGCCAAACAGGCAAAAGCAGTACGGGCGTATCGCATGAGGGGAGAGCGGTTTTCGCAATCACGGTTTGGTATTATAGAGGCGCATGTATCAACAGAAGCGCTTTTAAAAAAAGCCCATGAATTAAATGCAACATTAAGTGAATTGCTGGTGAGTTTGCTTATATTTTCATTTAAGGATACTTTAAGGCAAATTGATGAAAAACATCCGGTGGATATAAAAGTTCCTGTTGATTTCAGGAACTTTTTTTCTTCAACAACGAAACGTAATTTTTTGGGCGTTTTTGATGTCTCATATAATTTTGGCGGGCAGGGAAAAACATTTAAAGATGTGCTGGAAAATGTTCAGCGCATTTTTAAAAGTGAACTAACACAAGAAAAAATGATTGAACAAATTAATTGGTATTCATCATTTGAGCAGGCGCCGTTACTAAAAATAATACCATTGGTAATAAAAAATTTGGCCCTTAAAAATGTATCCTCAACGGAAAAAAAAAGATCCAGTGCGACTTTTTCCAATTTGGGCGCCATAAAAATGCCAAAAGAATTTTCGCAATATATACGGTTATTCAGCATCTTTTGCAGCGTAAAAGACCTCTATGTCGGAGTATGTTCTTTTCAGGATATTACAACAATTAGCTTTACATCGCCCTTTATAAAAATGAGCATTCAGCGTTCCTTTTGCAGGGAATTAAGCAGCTTTGGCATTGATGTGGAAATTGCTGCGAACATACAAGACCTGGAACCGGAGGGGTTATAATGCTGATTTGTAATCAGTGCAAAATTACAATAAGAGGCGTATTTAAACGCTGCCCGCTTTGCCAGGGGGAACTGCACGGAACAGCCGGTGCAGGCGATGATGTTTTTCCTGTTATTTCCGAAGGTTTAAAACCATTCAGGCACATTATCAGGCTTGCTTTGTTTTTGACAATTGCCGCGGCGGTTATTGCGGTTGCCATTGATATGGCAATACAATCAAGCACCCGCCTTGGATGGTCGCTTTTTGTAATCGCAGGACTTGCAAGCCTTTGGATATTATTTGGAATTGCAAACAAGCGCTGGTGGAATATTCCAAAAAGTATTATTTTGCTGCTTATTTTTACTTCGATACTGGAAGTCGCATGGGATTATCTTACCGGGTTTTATAAATGGTCTTTTACTTTTGTTATTCCCATAATGTTTAGTGCATCCATAATTGCATTAACCATTTTTGCGGTAATACGAAAATTGCAGCCGGGAGATTATTTATTTATTCTGTTTATAATGAGTATTGTAAGTGTTTGCTCCCTTCTCCTTATTATTTTTCATCTTGTCAGCGTAATTTATCCTGCGTTGATTTGTTTTGTGTTTTCCGTGATTTCATCATCCCGCATTATTATCTTTGAGAAAAAATCATTATTAAAAGAACTCAGGCGGCGTATGCATGTTTAAACAGGATTAAAACTGGAATTATAACATGAAAAAATTTTACGGAATATTTGCAATACCGGGATTTTTTATTATTCTGGCGCTCAGTTCATGCGGGAGCATACCGGGTACTGAACAGACCGCCCCGTTTGATGAAGGAGGAATAATGTATACTATTTTACCGGAACACCTTTTCCACAATTACACAACAATTCAGTATGATGATAAGGGGTATGCAAGGGTTTCACGGTTTTATCCGCAGCAGTTGGAAGCGTACCGCGATAACGCCATGTTTGATGCAATGAGCAAAAGTTCTTCCGGCGTGGTGTTAAGTTTTATTACAACGGGTGATTCCATAAATTTTAAATGCAGAGTGCCAAACAGATTAAAAACATTTCAGCCAATAATGCGGCAAATCAGCGTGAGCTCTGTTGTTTATGCATTAAAGAAACTATCGAAAGATAATATAAAAAAGGGTGTAGTGCTTTTGGACGGAATTGACCTGGTAGTAGACGGGGAGCTTCATTCCACCAAGTACCCGATAAGCTCCAATATAAAATTTCGTTTTGACAATCCCAGCCATAAAAAATGTGAGGTAAAAATCTTTTTTCCTGTTATCTTTGATATGTATATCAAGGATTTGGAAATAAACGGGGTAGTTGAAAGATTACAGACAAAAGAACATATTTTGTGCCTGGGAGATTCAATAACCCAGGGTTTTAGTGCGGGGAATCCTTCCCGGAATTATGTAGCGCTCCTGGCTGATAAATTAAATGTTGATGTAATTAATCAGGGTATCGGCGGCTATGTTTACCGGAGCGAAAGTCTTACCGGGCTTGAAAACTTCAAAAAACAATTTGGTGAACCAAAATTTATTACCGTTGCATACGGAACAAATGACTGGTATTATAAAATACCGGAAAAAGAATTCCGGGAAAATGCTGCAGATTATTACAAACATCTGACCGGAATTTTCCCCTCAACCCCCATATATATAATAACTCCAATCTGGAGAGGCGATACCGAACTGGATTTACAGGGAAAAATGCCCTTTGAAAATATTGCAAACATCATAGAACAGGAAGCATCTGCATTTCCTTCAATCAAAATTATTGATGGGATGAAGCTGGTGCCGCACGATTTTAAATATTTTTCTGATGTGTACCTGCATCCAAATGCGGAGGCATTCTCCATCATGACAAACAATCTTATTAAGCAGGCGGGATTTACGGTTTCGTACACCGCCGCAGGGGAATGAGCGCCTGTTTTTGGGATAGCTACCTTGCAAACTTTCCCTTTTTAGGGTAATACGAATTACCGATATTTAAAACGGGGGTATTATAGTGAGCGATTTTGAGGACCAGCCAAAAAAAACATCCCGGGGGAAATTCCCTTTACCCATATTGTGGATAGTTTCCACCCTTCTGATCTGCGCTGTTTTTGCCCTGGCAACAGTACCCCGCGCCGATGCCCAGGGAAGCGGGCAGGCCGAGGATGGGCAGTATGTGCAGAGTTTCAGCGGGCAGGGTTCCGGCCTGAATGCCAGGGCGCAAAATGCCCGAAAGTACACTTCCATTATGCAGAATGTCTTTGATTTTATTCAGCGCCATTATGTGGAGGAGGTGGACCCCCAGGTCATCTTTGAAGGCGCCATGACGGGGATGTTTAACGCCCTGGGAGACCCCTATTCAAATTTCCTGCCGGAAACGGAAATGACCGACCTCAACGATACCACGCAGGGGAATTTTGGCGGGGTGGGGCTGTAT
Source organism: Treponema sp. (assembly GCA_031261385.1). Taxonomy (GTDB): domain Bacteria; phylum Spirochaetota; class Spirochaetia; order Treponematales; family Breznakiellaceae; genus JAISJS01. The sequence continues at coordinate 5,235 of JAISJS010000347.1, read as the reverse complement.
ATTTCAAAGCCGGTGGGCGAACAGCCTAACGGCAAACCTGCTTATGTGGAGGTTGCTTCCCCCATTGAAGATACTCCCGGCTGGCGGGCGGGAATCAGCCCCGGCGATCTTATCGTGGAGATAGACGGGGAATCAACAGAAAAACTTACCATGGATGAGGTGCTGGCCCGGCTTCGGGGGGTTCCCGGGGTCGATGTAAATCTTCTGATCCGCCGCGGCGAAAAACTTGAATTTCCCGTAACACTGACCAGGGCCATTATCGAAGTGCCCACCGCCAAATACGCGATGATCGGCGATACGGGCTACCTCAAGCTGATCACCTTTACCCCGATGACGGCAGACCGCGCACGGGACGCCATCAAAGAATTTAAATCAAAAAATTACAAAAGCCTTATTCTGGATTTGCGGAACAACTACGGCGGGCTCCTCAATTCCGCAGTGGATATCAGCAGCCTCTTTCTGGACGATGGGGTCGTGGTGAGCACCAAGTCCCGGCTGCCGGGGGAAAACCACGTATTTAACGCGCGGAAAACTGCCGCGGTAGGTCAGGAAATTCCTGTGATCGTATTGATCAACCAGGGGTCTGCCTCGGCCTCGGAAATTGTAGCGGGCGCCCTGAAAGACCGGGGACGGGCGTATCTTGTCGGGGAAAAATCCTACGGCAAGGGATCGGTACAGAAGGTCTATCCGCTGGATAATGCGGGCTTTAAAATCACCGTTGCCCGCTACTATACCCCAAGCGATGTAAACATCGACAAGATCGGCATTCCTCCGGATCGGGAAATCAAATTTCCTGAAATTACCGAAGCGGATATGGAAAAACTGAATACCCTTATTAACTCGAATAAAATTCCCGGTTTTATCAAGGAAAACCCCTCTGCAAGTTCCACGGCTATAAACGCTTTTGCCAGGACTCTGTCGGAAGAATACAAGCTGGACATTTCCCTGCTCCGCCGTTTAATCCGGAACGAGCAAAACCGGACCACCATCGCTCCGGTCTACGATTTGGAATATGATGTGCAGCTCCAGGAAGCGGTTAACATCCTTAAAGGGGGAAATTTCAACAGCTTGATGGAAACCTCCAAGACCCTCAAGGCCCTTCAGGAAGAAGCCTCGAAGGATCTTCCCCTGGCTTCTTAAGAAAGCTTGAGGATCCCTGTTATTTGAAACAGTTTATCCTGGGGTTCCCCCCGGACAGTAACGGATTTATCCGGCTCTCCGGCGGGGATTACCATTACCTTGTCCGCGTGCGCCGGCTTGCGCCCGGAGAAAATTTCCCGTGCCTGCTTCCCTCGGGGGAGGAGGTTCTGGTGCAGGTGCTTTCCGTTGACGGCGGCGTCCTTACCGGGAAAAGCCTTCCATTCGGCCGGCCTGAAAAAAGGTGTCAGTCACCTGTCCCGCCAATCATTCTTTTTCAGGCCCTCCCCAAGGGTGACAAGATGGATCTTATTGTGCGGCAGGCCGCCGAGGGGGCGGTGAGCGAAATTGTTCCCTTTGCCTCGGAATTTTCGGTGCCCAAAACAAAAAGCGCCGGACGGATACAACGCTGGGAACGGATCATCAGAGAGGCGCGCCAGCAAAGCGGTTCCCGCGTTCCCACCCGTGTTCTGCCGCCGCTGGACATTGACGGGCTTTTTACCTATTGGGATGAATTACAAGGCCGTCATCCCGGCGCCCTGGGGATCTTTTTTCACCAGATACCCCTTGAAAAGGCCAGTCTCCACGGGTATCTTGGTAAGGGCCCTGAAATCGTGGCGCTGGCTGTCGGCCCCGAAGGAGGTTTTTCCTCCGGCGAGGCGGCGCTGTTTTTGGCGGCGGGCTTTAAGCCGCTGACCATAGGAGACACGGTTTTACGGACAGAGACAGCGGCCCTGTACGGGGCTGCTGCTATACGGACTATTCTTTTGGAGAGCAACTCATGGCTGCAAAAGCCGCTTTAATGGCAGGCAATGGCGATCCTTCCGGTGTGGAAACGGAAACCCCCGCAGAAAATACTCCATCGCGGGAGCGGATAAAACTTTTAAAGGTTCCCATTGACATCGTCCCCGAGGACCGGCTTGCCGATGCGGTGTATGAACTGCTTGCCGCAGGGCAGGGAAAAAATATTGTCCTCCTTTCCCTCTGGGATCTTTTGCGGGCTCGGCGGAGCGGGGAATACCGTACCTTTGTGTTGAACGCCGCTCTGGTCATCCCGATCTCAAAAAGCCTTATCAGTGGGGTCCGTTTTTTAACCGGGAAAAAAGCGGTACGGTATATGCCCTTCGATTTTGCAATCAATCTGCTCACCACCCTGGAGGACCGGGGATTCTCCGTGTACCTTCTTGGGGGAAAACGGCGGGTACTCCAAAAAACAGAAAAAAATATCCGGCAGACTTTCCCCCGCCTGCATATCGTGGGCCGTTTTATCGGCGCATTTAAACGCCAGGAGGCCACGATTCTTGAGGCCATACGGAAGGCCTCCCCTTCCCTGCTCCTGGTCGGTAAGGGGGTCCGCGGCGGAGAGCAGTGGATTGCCAAAAACAACACCCAGCTTAACCACGGCCTGCGGCTCTGGTGCAGTGATCTTTTTGATGTTTTTGCCGAACGGAAAAAACGCCCCTCCCGGCGGACCTTTGAAAACGGCCTGGAATGGCTCGGCTACTGCTTTCAAAATCCCTTTAAATTTTTCAGAATTTTCCCGTATTTGTATTATAAAATCCTGCTGGTGATAAACAAGCTTTTCGTAAAGTAACTGATACGTACTGTCGGCCCGCCTACCGTCCCAATATCCGCAGACGATACGCCGTTCCGATACGTTCAAGGGTCTGCGAAACAGTTTCTCCTGCGGCGGCCTGTTTGTGCAGGTCAATCGTAAACTGGTTCATCGAAAAATGGCGGTAAAAGAAAATCTTTTTTTCTGCGGCGGGCCGTTTGGCGTAAAGGGTTTTCAGGGTTTCGGTGTACGTCTCGAAAATGCCACCTTTTTTCATTTCCGAATAACCGATTATCCACACGGGAAGTATAGTGCGGCTCGTTGAAAGGGCCTGCTGAAATTCCAGCAGAAGTTCCGCCATGGTTCGCTGTGATTCTTCGATAGCGGCAACAGATGCTGACGCTGAAACCGAAGCTGACGTTTTTGCGGAAAGACCTGAATCCTGCAATAACAGTTTTTTCAACTCGCCAAGTTCTGCGGTGCGGGGAGTGTGGATTGGCGTCTTGTTAAGTATGATCACATTTTTTCTAAAGTCGCTTTTTAATTCAGGCGTTTCACGGAAAAATCTTTCGGTAATTTTACCTGAGGGGCCGACAAGGTAGCGCCGGTTTTCTGCGGCCTGTTCACGCCTGCCGGGGTTGTCTGCGGTGAGGATCAGTTTAATATCATCGTCAGGACCTATGTCGTCGAGCGCCTCATTATATACAATGGGAGTCTCTACCGTATAAGATGGTCCATCGCGCTTGTCCACCAGTTTTTGCTGGGCTTGAGCGAGGGAAGGCAGACGGCGGCGAAGCTGCGTAATAAATTCCCGGTAATGATCCCGTGCAGCGCTAAACGCTTTCCATGCAGTTGGCGTCATTTTAAGCGAGCCACCTGTTCAGGGATTTCATCACTTCGCCGATGTCGATGGGTTTGGCAAGGTGTCCGTTCATACCGGCGGCAAGGGCACGATCGATATCCTCACGGTAGGCGTTAGCGGTCATTGCAACTATTGGGACCTGTTTTACAGGTTCAAGAAGGGAGCCTTCGCGGTGTTCACCGCTCGGTTGAGGTCCCAATAGTTGCTTGGGAGTTTGGGTCTGCGCCCCAAACTCCATGCTTGCGAGGCGCTCTGCTTCGAGTTCCCGGATTTTGCGGGTTGCTTCGTGGCCGTCCATGTTGGGCATTTGAACATCCATAAATATTAAATCGTAATAATTTTCGGGCGCTGCGGAGAATTTTTCCAATGCTTCTTTGCCGTCAACAGCTTCGTCAATAATAACTTTTGTATCAGCCAGGAGCTCTTTCAGGATCATCCGGTTAATGTCAATGTCTTCGGCAAGAAGAATACGTTTGCCGGGGAATTCTGAGGCCTCTGTATCCGCTTTATCTGCTTCCTTTTCAATTGCTTCGGCGATATCCATATTCAACGTGAATTCAAAGGACGAGCCTGAACCAAAAACACTCTCTACGGTGATGAGGCCGCCCATCTGCCGGATCAAATTCTGGCTGATTGCAAGGCCGAGTCCGGTTCCGCCGAAACGGGTGGAGATACTGTTATCGGCCTGTTCAAAAGCGGTAAAAAGATTTTTCATCTGCGGAGGAGTCATGCCGATACCGTTGTCACTTACCTTAAAATGCACCGGTATTACGGTATTATTTTGACTGTCACCTTTATTCTGGTCTGGTTCATCCCCGCAGGGATTTACAGAAAAGCGTATAACGCCGCTGTCGGGGGTAAACTTAACGGCGTTCCCCAAAAGGTTTATCAGTACCTGCTTGAGACGGAGTTTATCACCCATCACTCCAACGGTATTTGAAAGGCCTTCAAAATCGGCTTCAAAGCGTATATGTTTTTCTTCACAGCGCTGAAGGATAATATTTTCAACTTCTTCCATGGCGGTAAGAAGGATAAAGGGATCATGGACGATAACAAATTTTCCGCTTTCAATTTTTGACATATCCAGCACATCATTTAAAATACCAAGCAGGTGATCCGAAGCGGCGGCAATTTTTTCCAGCGAGGCGTTCTTTTTTTCTAGGGTGTCGCCGCGGCGGGCCAGCTCGGTCATGCCGATGACGGCATTGAGAGGCGTGCGGATTTCATGGCTCATGCGGGCAAGGAATTCACCTTTGGCCTGTGACGCTACCCGGGCGGCGGCAGTCTGCACTTCAAGTTCATGGGTACGCTGCTGTACGATAATCTCCAGGTGGGATGCCATTTGACGGTTTCGCAGCAATAAAATTGTTAAAAGCAGGAGCACTGCTATCAACAGGATTGAAAGACCGATGAGGTAGGGTAATTGGGCGCGTGCAAGGGCCCCTGAATAATCAAAAACCCTGCGTGTCCAGTTGTCTACAACCCGTTCCGTATTAATAAGGGGCTGCGCCTTGTTTACGATGGACCAGAGAATGGTCTCGTCACGGTTAAAGCCAAAGGATGATTCATAAGGCCGGTGCAGAACGAGATTTGCCTTATAACCGGCTTTTTCCATATAATTGGTTATACTGAGCAGCAGGTTGCGGGTTCCCATAAGAAGATCGATATCACCCTTTTCAAG
>JAISJS010000304.1 GCA_031261385.1 Treponema sp. | reverse complement strand
GGACAGGAACCTGACACGGAACAATGAGAAGATACAGGGCGAATTTGACATAGTGATGTACAACGGGAATTCGGTAGCGATTATCGAAGTGAAATATAAGGTGCAAACGAAGGACCTGGAAAAGATGGTGACGAAGAAGGTGAGTGCTTTTCGCACGCTTTTTCCGGTTTACGCGGACCACAAGGTGTACCTGGGAATTGGGAGTATGTCCTTCAATAGCCGCGTGTACGCAAAAGCAAAAGAGCTTGGCATCGGCATACTGAAACAAAAAGGCGACACCATCGAAGCCGACACCAGTTTTATACGGGCCTACTAATATGACCGGTAATCAGAATGGAGTGACAAATGGGTCGACAAACATATTTTTACGACAATATCACCGGCAAGTCCTGTAAAGATTTGCTGACTGAAAATTATATCCCGTTCCGCCAATGGCTGCAGACTAAGGTCTGTTTTGGTGAGTCCGGGTTGGCAGGATTTTTGCACACCGATACCGGTGAATCGGAACCGTATCATGCTATTATTGATGAACTGCTGCCGTTTTTTATTGATTGTTTTTCGGATACCGGGGGCAGGGAGAGCTATTTTTTTAAAACTATTCCTATATCAGTATATTCGTACCATTATGAAGCGGGCAGCGGCATTATTTTGGGAACACGGGATACCGCATTTATTGATTTGTGGGATATACTTTTGAGGGGTCGTTCAGTGGTTACCGGACACTGGACATTTTCTATTGATAGATGCGTCGGTTATATGACGGCTGATGAGCAAAAGACTCTCAAAGAAAAAATACGTATTTATTTTGGCAATAGTGATGCAATAGAAATAAAGTATCAATCTGCTACGGTGGATTATACGGGGATCGCCTGTATGGACACTGTGCTGGATAGTATTGGCGATAACCATGAATTGCTCTTTACTATAGATGGTTTTTAGTGCATGATCCGTCCCTCGTTACCCCGCCTGATTTTCCTCCTGCTGATCTGCGTCGGCCCTCTATGTCCTGCCGAGGAGCCCGATCAGCGCCGGCAACGGGCGGAACGGATTGCGGCGGCCATGGATACAAAGCTTTTAGCAGGCCAGGTACTGCTTACGGGGCTTGACGGCAATGGAACCCTGCCCGATGCCATGCGCTCCCTGCTCCGGGATATTTCTCCCGGTGGGGTCATGCTTTTCAGGATGAACCTCAACATGAATAAGGAGCGCATCCCCGGTTTTCTCAAAACCGTTTCGGACTTGGCTGTATCTTCTGGGATACCCCCCTTCATGGCGGTGGATCATGAAGGCGGCATAGTCCACCGTTTCGGCGCCGGGGTAGAACGGCTTCCCCCGCCCCTTTCCTATTGGGAGATGGCGCAAAAAAAGGGCAAGGATCGCGCCCTTAAAGCCATTGAGGAGGACGCATGCCGTTCCGGGAAGGAGATCCGCGCCCTGGGGATCAACCTGAACCTCGCCCCGGTTGCGGAACGCCTCAACGCTGAAAACGAAGCCTTTCTGGAGGATCGTTCCTACGGCCCGGACGCCGCCTTTGTGGAAGCCGCCGCCGCAGCCTTTATCCGGGGCATGTCCGCCGCCGCCGTGGCCTGCGTGGTAAAACACTTCCCCGGCAATTCCGGCGCCGACCCCCACAGGACGGCCTCGACGCTTGGGGATGACCGGAAAGGCCTGGAGAAAAAGGTTGGGCCCTTTGCGGGGGTTATCTGGAAGGAGCGCCCCGCCGGGGTCATGGTTTCCCATGTGATAGTAAACGCCTGGGACGCCGGGGTGAACGCCAGCCGTTCCCGGGCGGTGGTATCGCTGTGGCTCCGGGAAAACCTGGGCTTTCAAGGCATCGTTCTAGGGGATGATTTTTCCATGGGGGCCATCAGAGCCGCAGGCCTTTCGGAAGAGGATGCGGTTATTGAAGCCCTGAACGCCGGAATAGATATGGTGATGACCTGGCCCCTGAGCTTAGGCCGTCTGCACCGGGCCATCCTGCGGGCATTGACGGACGGACGCATCACCCGGGAGAGGCTTGAAGAAGCGGCGGCCCGCATTATCTACGAAAAGATCCGCTGCGGACTTCTGGAGTAACATGGAACACACCATAGACGAATCCCGGATTATCTATACAAGCGATGAATGTATCGTGGTAAACAAAATCCCCGGGGAAGCCGTTGAAGGCGCCGTCAAGGGAATGGCCGGTCTGCCGCAGATCCTGGGGGAACAATTCGGCGGTACTTTTACTGCGGTACACCGCCTGGATGTCCCCGTCTCGGGCTGCACCCTCTTCGCCCGTACCCCCGCCGCCCTGTCCTTCCTCAATGCAGCCTTTGCCGCCGGCCGGGTACAGAAATACTACTGGGCCATCATCGAAATGTCCCCCCAAAGCCTGGAGCTGGCGGAAACCGGGGAACTGATCCACTGGCTTGAAACGGACCGGCGCCATAATAAAAGCGCCGCTTTTACCGGGGAAGCCCCCGGACGCAAACGGGCCATACTCCGTTACCGGATCTTGGGCCGGGGGATCAACTATCTTTTCATGGAGATAGAACTGGTCTCAGGCCGCCGTCACCAGATCCGGGCCCAACTGGCTGCGCGGGGACTCCACATCAAGGG
>JAISJS010000219.1 GCA_031261385.1 Treponema sp. | reverse complement strand
ATACCAGGCTTTCCCACCCCTTAGCGGGAGCCGACATTGGTGGGAAAGTAGGCGCGCAACAATAGCACGCGACCCAAGGGAGCGTGTTGACGCCGTAAAGCTGCCGTCGCGTGGGCCCCGAGGAAGCGCCTGCTAAAGATAAGTTGTCAGGGCCCCGGACGTTGCCAGGCTTTTTTATTTTTGAAGGGATTCCCCTTCAAAAATAAAAACCCTTGATACCCTGCCTACTTTCCCACCCCTTAGCGGGGAACCGACTACGGTGGGAAAGTAGGCGCGCAAAGAAGCGCGCGAATTATTGAGCGCGTTGTTGAAAAGCGGTAACACCGCGTGGGCCCCAAGTATGGTAACACCATGAATAAGGTAACAGGGCCCCGGACGTTGCCAGGCTTTTTTATTTAAAAAATGCGGAGTGGGAACGGGTGCAGATTAATGCCCAGCGGGCTTGCGATCTTCCCCGCGGTGGACTTGCAGAAGAAAAGATTCGATGGTATACTAATAAAAAGGGTGTTTTTGCTTCCCTTTAAAGGATACGGAAGGGGTTTGCCATGGCTGAACAAAACCAATTAGTTACATTTCAGCTCGGGGAAGAGCTTTACGGGATCAATATCATGGATGTAAAGGAGATTGTCCGGGTTCAGGCTATACGGGCAATTCCCAATGCGCCGACCTATGTGGAGGGGATATTCAATCTGCGCAGCGAAATAATCCCCATTATCAATCTGCATAAGCGGTTTCACCTTAAAAAAGTGCTGAATTCCGAAGAGGACGAGCTTTTGTCCGGCTTTATCATCATTGATATTGATGGGATGAAGCTTGGCGTTATTATCGACCGGGTTTCCCGGGTGGTAACCATCGAAAAAGAAGAGATACAGCCGCCGCCGCAGATGCTTACCGGCATCGGCGCCGAATATATTCAGGGTGTGGTGCGGCAGGAACACGGGTATCTCATCATTCTTGATATCAGGGACCTTTTTAATCCAAAAGAACTCCAGAAAATAGCCGATCTCAGAAGGTAATACATGAAGATTGAAGTCTATTCTCCTACTATCAGGCGGAAGGAGATGGATGCGGTTCTTACCGCCATGGTGGAGGATAGAATTGGGCCCGGAGAGCGAGCACGGCTTTTAATTCAGATCGCCAAAGAACATCTCCATTTTGATTATTGTCTGTCGCTTCGCAGTCCGGCGATTGCGCTTTTCCTGGCTCTGAAAGCTCTGAATCTTGAAGACGGCCAGGGGGTGCTAATTTCTGCCCTGTCTCCGCGGTACTATACCCGCGTTATTGAAGAATTGCGGCTAAAACCGGTTTTTTGTGATGTGGGGGCTGCTTTTCCGTGCATGAGCCGGGAAACTATCGAAAATGCAATAAAGGCCAATTCTGCGGGCGTTGCGTCTGATTCAACGGAAGGGGAGAGTTTCCTCCCTGCGAGTCCCCGGTGTATCGTGGTGCATCATACCCTGGGTTTTCTGCCGGATATTGCGGCCATCTCGGAATTGGGGCTGCCGGTGATTGAGGATGTTTCCCAGAGCTGCGGCGCGTTTATCGACGGGGAAAAAGACAAGGTTCAGGGCAGTGAACCGGTTCACGGGGTTTTTACGATCCTGGGGCTCGAAGAAAAAGATATACTTACCTCAGGCGGAGGGGCCCTTTTATACGCAATGAACCGGCGGGACGCTTCGGTGCTGCGTAATTTTACCGACCTGCCCCCGGAGTTTTGCCTGCCTGATATCAATGCTGCCCTTGCGGCAGTGCAGTTTCGCGAATCACCCAAGAACATTGAAAAGCGTCGGGAGATTGCCGCGGTTTTTACCCAGTCGAGTCTCCGTACCCGGCATAAGCGGTTTATTCCCCGGGAAGAAGGGGAGTACAACAACTACGCCTTCCCGCTGATTCTGGAAACGGGCCTTAAAGATGTGGTGGCCTATGCCCGAAAAAAAGAAATTACCGTGGAGAGCGCCTTTGAAGATACCCTTGTCGGATCCGGCGCGGTGGATTCTGTTCTGTGTCCGGAAAGTTATTCCCTGTCCCTGCGAACGGTCCTTTTTCCCCTGTATCCGCGGCTTCGTTCACAAGAAGTTGATCGTATATCAAAATTAATCGTGACCCTCCCCTAAGGCGGCGGCATGGAAGAACATACAACACATCGTCTTGAAAAAGTTCTGCTGTTTGTCAATCTTAAAAAGGAAAATGCGCCGTCTGCTGCGGATGAAATTCGCACGGAGCTTGCAAGACGAAAAATCGAAGTACATTCCTATACCTTTGAAGGGAAACTTGAAACGAAAGTGAGCGGCGGGTATGATATCGCCTTTAGCCTTGGGGGGGATGGAACGGTGCTCTACGCTGCCCGGTCTATGGCGCCTGCGGGGGTTCCCATCATTCCGGTGAACATGGGAACGCTTGGGTTTATTGCCGCAGTAAAACGGGAAGAATGGACAGCGGTTCTTTCGCAGTGGGTGGAAGGGAAGGTCCGTGTGTCGATGCGCTTTATGCTGAACGTGCGGGTTGAACGGCAGGGCTGTTCTGTCATGGAAAGCGTCTGCCTGAACGATGCGGTTATTTCGGCGTCGGGGATCGCCAAGCTGATACGCCTGCGGGTAAAATCAGAATTTTTTTCTTCACAGAAACACATCGATCTTGGGGTCTACCGTTCCGACGGGCTGATCTTTGCCACCCCGACCGGGTCCACCGGCTATTCCATGGCGGCAGGGGGGCCCATTCTCGATCCCGAAATGGAAGGAATTATCCTCAATCCTATTTGCCCGTTTACTCTTTCCAACAGGCCAATGGTGCTGCCCCCGCGGGAAGCGGTGATTGTCGAAGTTGAACAGGATCAGCGGAGCGGAGTTCTGCTTACCGTAGATGGGCAGATTACCGAGCCCCTTGAACCGGGGGATCGAATTATACTTAAACAGGCGCCGTTCAAAGCCCAGCTTGTTTCCTCCGACCGGATGGATTTTTACAAGGCGCTCCGGACCAAGCTGAACTGGTCAGGTACTTATGGGGTAGAAAATGCTTGAGGAACTGTCGATCCGCAATTATGCCCTTATTGAAAATATAACGCTGTCTTTTCAGAATGGCTTTAATGTCCTTTCCGGGGAGACCGGGGCGGGGAAATCAATCATTGTGGGCAGTTTAAGTTTTCTGCTGGGGGCAAAGAGCGATGCGGAGGTGATCCGCACCGGCGCCGGTGAGGCAAGTGTAACGGCGGTGATATCGATCAACAAAAAAAACGATGAGGCGCTCCAGTGGCTTGTAAACAGGGACATCAGCATTGAGGATGAACGGGTTATTGTAAGGCGGAACATTAAAACCGGCGGAAAAAGCTCCATCTATATTCAGAATGTTCCGGCAACCCGCACAGACCTTGCCGACTTTATGGGGATACTTTTTGACCTTCACGGGCAGCATAATCATGAATCGCTGCTCCGAAAGGAAACTCACCGGCGCTATCTGGATCATTTTGCGGGGCTTGAGGGCGAAACGTTTGAGTATAACAGGAATTTTTTAAGTCTTGCCGACAAAAAGAAAGCGCTTGAAGTGTCGCTCAGTTCCGAACGGGACAGGGATAACCGGCTCGAATTGCTGAACTATGCAGTCGATGAGATCGGCAAGGCGGCGCCGAAGCCGGGAGAGAGCCGGGAACTGGAAAGCGAGGCCCAGCGGCTTGGGGATTTTGAAAAACTGAGCGTCTTTGTAAACACGGCGGGAAACGTCCTTTTTGACGATGAGACATCGGTTTTAAGCCTTGCCCGCCGGGCGCGGAGCAGTCTGGATAATGCCGCATCTATTGACACTACCCTGGGTGAAATTCAAAAGCGTCTTGAAGACCTCTATTATGAGGCGGAGGATATTTCCGAAGAATTCCGATCGTACCGCGACCGGCTGACCTATGATCCGGCGCGTCTGGAAACGGTCGAGGAACGGCTTGCCCTGCTGCACCGGCTTAAAAAGAAATATGCACTGCATACCGCGGAAGCGGGTTCTCCGTCAGTTGATGCGGGCCAGGGGCCTGAGGAGACGATCCTTGCCTATAAAGAGGCGGCTGAGGCGGAGATTGAGGCTCTTTCAGGGGCGGGTGAAAACCGCGAGAAACTTAAAGCGGAAATTGCCGCCATGGAAAAGGAGCTCGCTTCCCGTGCTGCTGCGATAAGAGAGCGGCGGAAGGCCGGGGCGCTGAAACTGGGAGAGCGGATTACGGAAATTCTTTCCCATTTGGGTATGCCAAATGCCCGTTTTTCCGCTGCGGTGCTGCCCAAGGGGCAGGGGGGAGGCGGTATAGTCCTGGGGCCCTGGGGCGCAGAGGATATAGAATTTCTGATATCCGCCAATACCGGGGAGCCTTTAAAGGATCTTGCCCGCATTGCCTCGGGGGGGGAGCTTTCCCGGGTAATGCTGGCTATTAAGACCGTGCTCTCCGCCGCGGAAAACGCAGGAACCAATGATTCACATGAAACGCTTGTTTTTGATGAAATTGATACGGGAATAGGCGGGGAGGTTGCATTAGCCGTCGGGGAATACCTTACCAAAATCGGCGCAATCAAGCAGATCTTCTGTGTTACCCATCTTGCAAGTATTGCCGTACGGGCGGATAATCATCTCAAGGTAGAAAAGAGAACCGCCGAAGGAAGGACCTATACCGAAGTTACCTCCCTGACGCCTGAGGAAAAGCGGCAGGAAATTGCCCGTATGCTCTCCGGGGATGCGGGTCAGGCGGCACTTGCCCATGCAGACGATTTACTTTTAAAATATGGGAATCGGAGAGGATAATGGCAAAAATTTCCAATGAGGAACGTCATAAGTACTTTGAAAAAATAAAGTCCTATAAAGTCACTGTTGATACTATCCTCAAACGGGAGCAGAGTATTCTCCTCGTGATAAAAAAAGATCCTGCCAGTGCGGTATTTAAACAGCTTGCCCTGGTGGATGAAATGCTCAACCTCACCTCCAATTATATCATCATAAACGGCGTGTCGCAGTCGGTGTTAAAGGTAAAGAACGAGGATGCCCTGAACGACGGGCGGAAGGCCCTGTACAAAAGCGTCATTTACCTTGAAGAAGTGGTCAGTAACTATGTGGATGCGCCCTTCTCCGATTATGAGGAAAAACTTGCGGCAATTGAGTCGGTGGACGCCGGACGGCGGTATCTTTTGGTGCGAAAACTGGGTTTGACGATTAAGCTTCTTGAAGACGCCTACGGGGACAACACCAAGTGGAAATGGACCTTTGTGGAACTGGAAGGCCGTTTTGCGGCGGCGGCAAAAAATATTATCAACCTGAAAAATGCCGTTGCAAATACCGATCCCAGGGCCGCCGATTATGAGCCGACAATGTACCATCTTGCACTGATCAAAAAACTGCTCATGCAGGCGGCGGACCGGTACCGGGAAAAATATGAACTTTCTACCAACCGGATTGATGACTTTAAACAGGGTATCCTTTTTCTTTCGGCCTTGCGGCGTTTCCATATCATTATGGGAGACCGGGAGGACGCCGAGACGGTAAAAAAGAAGCTGGATATTTGGTCGGCAAAACTCGAAGCGGATTCGAAAAAACAGGAAGAATTGAGTCTCAAAAAAGCATAATATGGGCGATGACAAGAAAACAGAAAAAAAGCATGAATTGAAAAAAGCCTCGTTTAAAGAATTCAAAACCCTGCTGCCGTATTTGTCAAAATACCGCCTGCGGTATCTTTTGGGGCTGATCTGTCTTATCACGGTGGATGCGGCGCAGATACTTATCCCCCAGTTTATCCGCCGTGCGGTCGACCTTATTTCATCGCTTTCTTTTGAGATGAAAGATATTTTGTTCCTCTGTCTTTTGATGATAGCGGTGATGGCAGTTATTGCCGCGGGCCGGTTTTTGTGGCGCTATTTTATCCACGGATCTTCCCAGCGCATAGAAACCGAAATGCGGGAAAAACTTTTTGATCATCTTCTTTCGCTGTCCTGGGATTTTTACCAGAAAAATAAAATC
>JAISJS010000205.1 GCA_031261385.1 Treponema sp. | reverse complement strand
AAAAACAAAACATAGTCTATGGAAAGATGATAATTTGCTAATGGGCAATTTGTCAAGTAATGAAATTTGTTTTATTTATGCCATTCCAGATACTCAATTCTTCCCAATTCGTAGAGGTTATTCCCCTTGCTGTCGATTGCGACGGTCACCGGAAAATTTTCTACCATTAATTCCCGTACCGCCTCGGTCCCCAAATCTTCAAAGGCGATAACCCGCGATTGTTTTATGCATTGTGAAAGGAGTGCCCCAGCGCCTCCTATTGCGCCAAAATAAACGGCGCCGTTTTTTTTCATGGCCTCTGTCACTTCCTGCGACCGTGTTCCTTTGCCTATCATGCCGCGTAAGCCAAGGACGATAAGGCGGGGCGCGTAGGCATCCATGCGGTAACTTGTGGTTGGTCCCGCCGAGCCGATGACAGTACCGGACGGAGCAGGCGTCGGCCCCACGTAATAGATGATGGCATCTGCAACAGGGAAGGGGAGGGGCTTGCCCTCATCAAGCAATTCGATAAAACGTTTGTGCGCGGCGTCACGCGCGGTATAGATGATCCCGGTTAAAGTAACCTGGTCTCCGGCGCTAAGGGAAGCGGCTTTCTCCGCCGTCAGCGGCAGGTCAATATATTGTACCTTTTGTTGTACCAATTATAGTACCGCCTTTACATGACGGCTTACATGGCAGTTGATGTTTACCGCGCACGGGAGTCCCGCAATATGGGTGGGCGCTTTCTCGATCGCGACGGCAAGCGCCGTGGTCAGTCCGCCGAAGCCCTGGGGACCAATGCCAAGGGCGTTGATTTTGGAAAGCAGTTCTTCTTCAAGTTCCGCATAATACGGGTCAGGGTGCCTGACGCCGGTGGGGCGGAGCAGGGCTTTTTTTGCCAATAACGCTGCTTTATCAAAGGTTCCCCCTATGCCGACGCCTGCGACAACCGGCGGGCACGGGTTGGGTCCCGCTTTTTCCACCGCCGAAACGACAAAGTCGATAACCCCCTGCCTGCCGTCCGAGGGACTGAGCATTTTTATCCGGCTCATGTTTTCGCTGCCAAAGCCTTTCGGGGCAACGGTAACGGTGAGCTTGTCGCCTTCAACAAAATCGATATAAACAACGGCGGGGGTATTGTCGCCGGTATTTTTTCGCCGCAGGGGATCTTCAACCACCGAAGCCCGCAGAAAGCCTTCGGTACAGGCTTGACGTACCCCTTCATCAACGGAGGCCTGGATATCAAAATCAATATGCACATCCTGCCCTATCTCAAGGAAAACACAGGCCATGCCGGTGTCCTGACAGATGGGAACTTTATTTTTTTCGGCAAGTTCATAATTTTCGATAATTTTTTTTAGCGTATCCTTTGCGCCGGGCCATGTTTCTTTTTCATAAAAAGAATAGATACATGAACGTACATCGGGGGGTAGTTCATGGTTTGCCCTGATAAAAAGATTTTTTACTGTTTCAGTTAGTAAAGCGCTTTTAATTATTCTCATGCAAAATACCTGCCGAATAGGTCAATATTTAAACTCGCTTTCGCCGATGAACTCCCGCAGTATACTGGTTCCGGGGACGTACTGCGGCGGAATCGGGGCAAAGTTTCCGAGAAATGAAAGAAGACGCGCCGCCTCGGCATATTCGGGAACGCCTGGTTTGACGGCACGGAGCAGGGGATCGGCGTAGTATTTTAATACGGCAAGTTCATAATCCAGCGCGGAATTGAACGCCGCATCGGCGCCGTTCTGATACGGAAAAATATGTTTCCGTTCGCCGCTTTGCACACTTGGCCACATTTTAATGGTTGCTGCTGCCGTCATACCGCGGAATTGGTAGTCCCGAACCATGCGCCGCAGCAGCCGGTTGTCACTGGTGGGAATGCGGTTATGATCATCAAGGTTAAGCTGGGTAAGGGCCGAAACGTATAATTTGAATTTCATTTCACGGTCTATACGGGGAGTCAGCGCATCGTTAAGGCCATGTATCCCTTCGATAATAAGCATGGTTCTTCTGTCCATACGGATCTTTTTGCCGCCGCTTTCTTTTCGTTTACCCGATTTAAAATCAAACACCGGCAGGGTTATTTCTTCTCCTGCAAAAAGTTCCAAAAGCTGTTTGTTCAGAAACGGAACATCGAGCGCTTCAAGACATTCAAAATCAGGATCGCCTTTTTCATCCTTTGGGGTATTTTCGGTGCCTACATAATAATCATCAAGGCTGATGGCAACGGGCTTTATCCCCATCACCATCAGTTCAATGGAGAGCCGTTTTGCGCTGGTTGTTTTGCCGGAACTGGAAGGGCCGGCAATAAGCACCGCCTTGACCTTGTCGCGTCTGTCATAGATTTCTTCGGCAATTTTTGAAAGTTTTCGTTCCTGAAATATTTCCGCAATCCTGATGTAATCCCGAATGGTCCTTTGGGCAACCCGGGCATTGAGTTCCCCAACTGCGCGCACGCCGACAATTCTGCCCCAGCGTTTATATTCTTCGTACACCGAAAATATTTTCGGGCTGTCTTCAAACGGATCGATTGTTTTTTTACCCACCGCCGGAAAACGAAGCAGAAAACCGTCTTTGTACGGCATAAGATCGAACGCGGAAAGCAGGCCGGTTTTTGGAACCAGCGGCTCGACATAGATATCCGCATAACCGGAGCATACATTAACTCGCACCCGTGATTCGCTGCGTTGATCCAGCAGCAGGGCCGTATCGGTCTGATTATTTTTTCTGAAAATCGCAAGCGCTTCTTCATACGCCAAATGCTTAAAGGTGATGGGCAGATCTTTTTTAACCAGCTCCAGCATTCCGTTTTTTAATGAGGAAACTGCTTCTTCCGAAGGTTTCTTCCCCTCGGTAAAGGTATAGTAATAACTGTTCCCCAGGGAGTGGCCGATATAGAGACTTCGCTCGGGAAACAGTTTTTGGGCGGTGATGGCGAGAATATAGGCCAAAGAACGCCGGTATATCATCGCCCCTTCAGGCGTATCAAGCGATATGGGTTCCAAGGTAACATTCACATCCAGGCTTATATTGAGGGACACTCTTTCATTATTTACCTTGACCGCGGCAATCGAATCTTCGTCAATGCCAAAATGCCCGGTAAGGGTATTGATCCGCGTTCCCGCAGGAACGGTGATATCCAGCGGTTTATCATTTTTTCGAATAATCTGCACCTGTACATCGCCCATGCTATGCTCCGGGGAAAAGGTTTCTAACAGTATATTTTATTCTATTATCCGTATCCGTGTCTATCCGCGTTAATACGCGGACAGCAATTCCAAATTCAAGAGAGAATACAAACCGCAAAGTCGAAGAAGTCGAAAAAGGAAGAAAATTTTCTTATCCCTTCTTTAACTTATTCGACTTTGTGGTTAAATTTCTTCCGATTTTTTCCTTATTTGGAATTACTGATCCGCGGACCATTCTTATGTGTTTTAGCGAATGCTTGACAAAAATATGCATTTGTAATATATTTGTAGTATAAAGATGGGAGTTTAAAATGGCACAAACAAGTTTGATTCAGGTACGGGTTGAAACAGAAGTAAAACGGCAGGCGGAAGAATTGTTTACTGATTTAGGCATTGATACGCCTTCTGCTGTACGGCTTTTCCTCAAACAGGCTATATCAAAAGAAAGCATCCCTTTTCCCATCACACGGGCGCAAAAGGAACTGAAAAAATTTCCGGGTATTGCCGCCATAGGAGATCCGGTTCATGTAGGTGAACCTTATAGAAAATATACCAGAGAAGAACTTTATGAGGACTAATGTATTCATAGACACCAATATCTGGGGGTATATATATACCAATGATGATGGAGAAAAATACCATAGTGCATTAAAATTGTTAATCCATTGGTGAAAAGGAAATTTAATGCATAAAAACTTCCGGTTTTCTGTTTTTGTCATGCTTTTTATATGCATTCCGCTTTTTGCAGATACTCCGTTACCCGCGCCCGCCGGTTTTATCAACGATTTTGCCGGTGTTTTGAGGGTTGATGATTCCAAAGAAATTGAACGGTTCACCACGATACTGAAAGAAAAAACCGGCTCTGAACTTGCTGTGGTAACGGTACAGAGTTTCCAGCCGTATGGTTCGATTGAAGAATATGTCGTTGCCCTGTTTGAAAAATGGGGTATAGGCAGGAAAGACGCCGATGACGGTGTTCTGCTGATTCTTGCCATGGATGAACGAAAGGTAAAAATCGAGGTCGGTTACGGACTTGAAGGTCTTATTCCCGATTCTGTCGCGGGGCGTATTCTGGATACGGCGGTTATCCCGGATTTTCAACGTGGTGATTTTTCCGGCGGGTTGGTGAAAGGCGCTTCCGCCATAGTGTCGCTTATTGCAAAAGATAGGGGCGTTGATCTTTCAGACTTGAATCTTGGCGCGCAGGAAATTCCCGAAGCAACCAAAAAGCCGGGCGGGCCCGGTCCTATGGCGTTCATCGTTATTGTGTATATTATAATTGTTGCGCTGTCGATTATTTTCAGGAAAAAAGGTAAGGGAGGCAGAACGGGACCCCCTAATTCCTTTGGAGGATCAGGCGGACATTATGGCGGCGGCTCCGGCGGTCACTCGGGCG
This sequence comes from Treponema sp., assembly GCA_031261385.1. Classification (GTDB taxonomy): domain Bacteria; phylum Spirochaetota; class Spirochaetia; order Treponematales; family Breznakiellaceae; genus JAISJS01. Next base: position 1,575 of record JAISJS010000205.1, on the reverse strand, counting down.
GCGGTGGACGTTCCGGAGGTGGCGGCTTTAGCGGCGGTCACTCGGGCGGCGGCGGGGCGTCACGGGGTTTTTAAGTTCTTGTATTTTAAATAAATATTTAACAGGAAGGAAAGTACTATGAAGCGAAAGATTTTAGTAAATGTATTCTTTGCAGTGTTGGTAAGCGTCATGTTGAGTGGTTGTTTTATCATTAAAAACGGGCTTATCGAACTGGATGAAAGCATCAATTCGGCATGGTCAGAAATTGATAACCAGTTGCAGCGCCGTAGCGATTTGATTCCCAATTTTGTAAATACGGTAAAGGGTTATGCCGCGCATGAAGAAAAAGTATACACCGATATAGCAGACGCCCGATCCCGGCTTGCCGGCGCTCAGTCGGTTGAAGAAAAAGCAGAAGGATATAATTCAATGCAGTCTGCATTGTCGCGGCTTCTTGTGGTAGTCGAGCAATACCCTGACCTAAAGGCAAATGCAAACTTTATAGCCCTGCAGGACGAATTGGCGGGAACAGAAAACCGCATCGCCGTTGCCCGCAAACGGTACAACGACAGTGTCCGCTCTTTTAATACCAAGATACGCGCCTTCCCCGGTTCAATGTTTGCGGGAAATATGGGATTTTCTCCGCGGCAGTATTTTGAAATTAACGCAAGCGCACGGGAAGCGCCGGCGGTGCAGTTTTAAATCTATAAGAAATTAACCACGAACTTCACGAACGAGGATGAACGAAGAATTTTAACCGCAGAGGACGCGGAGTTATCACAGAGGACACGGAAAATACAATCTCATGAATCTCTCTCCGTGTTCTCCGTGCTCCCCTCTGCGATCTCTGCGGTTGATCTTCTTTCGTCTTTGTTCGTGAAGTTCGTGGTTAAAGATCTCCAAGGTAATCAGCAATCAGCGAAAGCTTGAGATCCCGAAGCCGGGAAGTCACCGATACCTTATACACATGGGGGTTAAGGAGCCGCTTGTAACTTGCATCAAGGGCTTCAAGATCCGATGTTACATGGGTTCGTATTTCGGCAAGAGATGGCAGGGGGCCGGTAAGTCTGCCGTTTTCCATGCGCATTTTAAGGAGAGGGGCCGCGCTGCCTTCAATGTCCTGATAAAAATGACGGTAATCGGCGGCAGGGTGCCAGAAAGCATAACGGTGACCCTGTTCGACCAGATCAGGTTTTTCAGGATCATCAAGACTTAAAACATCAGCTACGGCCTTTCCCTGATTGTCCGTTATACGCCACACCTGCTTGATCCCGGGATTGGTAGTTTTTTCGGGGTTATCAGAGAATTTTATCGAAGGGATCATGGTCCCTGTTTCATTTTCGCGGGCGGCCAGTTTATATACGCCGGTAAAAGACGCATCGCTGCCGCCGGTAACCATCTGCGTCCCGACGCCCCAGGTATTGATGGGCGCTCCCGCATCAAAGAGCGTCTGGATAATCATTTCATCAAGATCGTTGGAAACGGTGATGGTTGCTTTGGTGAGGCCTGCTTCATCAAGACGGCGGCGGACTTCCACCGACAAATAGTGAATGTCTCCCGAATCAAGGCGCACCCCGAAATTTTTTCCCGCGGCGG
>JAISJS010000114.1 GCA_031261385.1 Treponema sp. | reverse complement strand
GGGCCAATGTCCGGGATCGGTTTAGCGTCATCACTTGCGGCGACGAGGTAGCCCACGGCAAGCCCGCCCCGGACATCTTCCTGCTCGCGGCAGGGCGGCTGGGCCAGGAACCCGCCGCCTGCATCGGCTTTGAGGATTCCACCGCAGGGCTCCGCGCCCTTGCCGCCGCCGGTGTCCGCTCGGTGTTCATCAAGGACCTGCTGGAACCCCCGCATGAAGTTCTCGCTACCGTCTGGCGCCGCTGCAATGACCTTGAGGAAGCGGCGGAACTGTTCGGCTAGGCATCACGGGGATTAAGACAAGAAAGGGCATATTTTAAGCCGTCCGGCATTAGACAAATGGTGAAATAATTCAAATTTTTACCAAAAAACCCTTGACAGGTGAAGAATCTGATAATATAATGTTATAACAATATAATGTTTTATGGAGGAAGAAGATGAAGAAAGCGAAGATGTTGATTTGTGCAGCGCTCATCCTGTTGGCAGCCGCAGGAGCGGTTTTTGCCCGCGGCGGCGGTCAGAGCAGTGGAGGGGAGGCGACTACAACCCTTAAATTCTGGTCTCATCAGCAGACGGTCTGGAATAATCAGAACAAAGAACTGATTGCAGCATTCCAGAAAGAAAATCCCAATATCAAGATAGAGTACGAAACCTATCCCTATTCAGATTTTGAGTCAAAAACTCAGGCTGCTCTGATGTCAAAAACAGGCGGCGCGGATATTTTTGAACTCTGGGGCGGCTGGATTCTGGATATCTCCCCTACCGGAGCCCTTTCACCGGTACCCGATACCTTTATCCGTGAACTGAAAGCAGACAGCTACGACATGGTTCTGGGCGGTTTTGAGTATAACGGTAAATACTATGGGGTTCCCATCGAAATGAATCAGGAAGGCGCCGGAATGTTGGTGTTAAAACCCTATTTTGATTCCCATAATATCAAGTATCCTACCACCTGGGATGAACTGGTAAGTATTGCCAGGGCTCATTCTGCATCCCGGAATGGTGTCTTCACTATGAGAGGTTTTGACTTTCCTCAGACTACCGTTCTTAGCATGACCTATATGTCCATGATCCTCTCCCAGGGCGGACAGTATTTTGTACCCGGACGGAATGACCGGTTTAATTTTGATACTCCTGAATCAATCAAAGCCATCCAGGCCCTGGCGGATCTGATACGTATTGACCATGTTACCGATGTGGACGTCTTGACCGGCGGCGGGGTTGGTCCGTACGTGCACCTTTTTAACGGCGAAGCTCTCATGGCTACTCAGGGTTTCTGGACCATCCCTGCCGGGGTGGATGAATTCGGTGGTGAATTCGGCAAGGATTTTGACTATGTCGGGCTCCCTTTCTATGGTCCTGAGAAAAAATGGGTTGCTGAAACGGGTTGGGGCTATGTGGTAAATGCCAACAGCCAAAACCAGGAAGCTGCCTGGAAGTTTGTGGAATTCTGTATGCGGCCTGAAAACCTGATGAAGATTACTACGGTGCGCGGCCTGGTTCCGCCCCGTAAGTCAGTTGCCCGGGATCCTGCATACCTCAAGGCTGTTCCCGAGGCCAAGGTAATTGTCGATGTTATTGATGGCGTAACCTACATGGGTTATATCAATACATCAGTCCTGAAGAGGGCCATTAATAATGCCTTTGTGGATATGGTTCAGAACGGAACCCCCGCAGCCACAGCGGTTAAAAAGATTAACGCGGATCTGCAGCCTTATTACAAGTAAGAATAGTTCACAGTGCAGCGGACTGTCCGGAAGGTTAGATAAATTCCGGACAGCTTCTTTATAGCAACATGCCCAACCGGCAAAACGAAACGGGGAGGTCCATCTCTTGAAAAACACCAAATTTGTTTTTATAGTACTCCTTCCGATAATCGCTATAATTTTTATTTTTCATATTATGCCGTTATTATATGGGCTGGGTATTTCTCTGTACGATTATAGCCCTTTTAATGAAAAAAATACCTTTATTGGTTTTGCCAATTTTACCAAACTTATACATGATCCGGTTTTCCATAAGTCTTTTGGAAACACTATGTATTTTGTTCTGGTAATGGTGGTAATAAATCTCATACTAACCCTGTCGATTGCCCAGATTATCAGCTCCTTCCGTAACAACAAATTCCGTTCCGCATTCCGGGTTGTCTTTTTTATGCCCTGCGTGGCGCCGCTTGCCGCTTCCAGTTTTGTGTGGAGATTTATGTATGATCGCAAGTATGGAATAATCAATAACACACTGGTTGCTCTTTTTGATGCGGTGCCCCAAAACTGGCTTGGAGAAGCTTCTACAGTTATGCCTGCAATTATTGCATTTTCCCTCTGGGCAGATATTGGGTATAATATCATCATCTTCTGCGCCGGCATTGATGGTATACCAAACGATTTTTACGAGGCTGCAGTTATTGACGGTGCAAATGCAGTAGCGCGGTTTTTCAGGATTACCTTACCGCTCCTGATCCGTACCACTTGCTTTGTGGTTATTATGACCCTGATTTCCTATTTTCAGGCATTCTCCCAGTTTGAAGTTATGCTGCCGGACCACGGCGGTGCAAACGATATGGGCCTGGTACTTCCCCTGCATATTTACCGCAGCGCCTTTGTGGATAAGGATTTTGGCTATGCTTCGTCAATTGCCATAGCCCTCTTTATTATAATCATGATCTTTACCGCCATATCCCAGCGGCTTAACCGTACTGATTGGGGGTATTAGGATGCAGGCAAAGCGTTTTTCTCCCTTAAGCATTCTGGCTATTTTGTTGGGCGCCCTTGTGATCCTGGTGATGCTTACACCGTATTTTTGGATGCTTTTACAGTCTTTTAAAAGAACCCGGGAAATTTTACGGAATCCCGGTAAGATACTTCCC
>JAISJS010000068.1 GCA_031261385.1 Treponema sp. | reverse complement strand
GCAGAGAACGCAGAGGGGTGCACGCGAAAGCGTGCAAACGCGGAGAACGCGGAGTGGAGAAGACAAGAGAATTTGAAGTTTATTTGGTATTCTCCGCGTCCTCTGCGCCTACTCCGTGTTCTCTGCGGTTTCTCTTTATTTTTCTTATTATGCTATTTGACTATTCTTCTTTCTTGATAATAAAAATACTTGTCTTCTTTCCGGAAAGTAAAATCGGAATAACCTGTTTTACCGCAAGTTCCGTTTCTTTAACAGCATTTTGCAGTTCCGGAACCTTTGCGGTTAACAGGACGATGATCCCGTCTTCTTTAAGCAGTCCTTTAAATATTTTCATCATCTCATCATAAAATAGTTCGATGGGGATTTCTGTCTCTTTATACATTCCCCAGGGGGGATCGGTGATGATTGCGTCGATACTGTCTTTTTCCAAAATAGACAAGATGGAACGGATGTCTGTTTTATAAACATCATATTTTTCTTTTGAACAATTTTGAAGGGCGTTTTTTGTGCGGGCAATGGCTTTGGGATCATTGTCGCAGGCGATAAATTTTTTTACGGGAAAATGTTTGAGGGCGGCCAGGGGGATGGCCCCCGATCCGCAAAAGGGGTCCGCCGCAGTGTCGCTGTGCTTTAGCCCTGCAAGCCGGCAGAGCATCCAGGCCAGGGGAGGGGGCAGCTCGCCGGGGCGGAGGCTCTTTTCCCATGAGGCGTGTTTGGTAAGGCGTTTCATAAAAATCGAAAAACTTGTTTCACCGGGCTTTCCGGTTTCGTTTCGGTACAGAAACCAGAATTCCGTATCGGGCAGGCTCCGGTTTACGGTCATCCCCGATTGCATGGCAATAAACCGTTCTGTATCCTGTTTTATTTTTTCGTTCACCGGGACGAATTTATTTTCCATGGAGCAGATGATTCTGAACGATTGAATTTTTTTATTGTTACACGAAATAACCGGATCGTTTTTATGTGCGGCGATTATTTTTTTCATGTGCGTTTCAGGGGAAAATTCACCATCCAAAATGTCTGAAACGAGAAATATGTTGTTGAAGCAGAAAAAGTTGAGCTTGTCATAGGTGCATCCGGTTTGAAAAATAATTGCCCCGTCCAGCAGTTTTTGTATTACCGCGTCAGGCAGCCTGTCTTTTACTGCTTCGGCAACACATTCCTGCAGGCCGGGAACAAAGGCGGCGTAAAAAATCAACAGATGTAATCCGGGTTGATCACCTTGAAGCTCCACATGGCGTGCATCTTGTCTTCAGGCGGCGGCATGAAAGAATCAACATCCGCACGGATTACCACGCCCTCCCGGATATGGCCGTTATCGTAGTTGCCCTTTGAATATTCGTACAGATCATCCATGCTGCCCCAGTGAAATGTTGTTTTCTCGACAAAGGGGACCGTGGGAATTTCGGAGGCCGCAGCAAATTTTGCGATGCCTTCCCAATTCAGGTAATGCCGGTTTGTAATATCAAAGACATTGAAAATGAATATTTGGCAGGAAGCCAGGGCCATGGGGTTTTTTTGTATCCTGGGCCCGGCCTGTTCAAACTGGATTGCATAATCGGCGTGAAAATAATCACGCATTTTGCGGACCGCATCGTATTTTGAAGCCATCTGCATAAAGGTAAGTCCGTATTTCTGCCAATATTCCGTTTTGGCGGGTTTCAGCTCCCGCAATGCCTTTGATATTTTTTCGGCATATATCACCTGGTTGCGGGAAGCAATGTAAAATCTGCCCCGGTGAATCGCGAAGGTTCCTGACTGCCCGTCCACCTTGACCGTAGTGTACACATTCATGCCCCGGTATTTTTCATCAAAGAGCCAGGGAAGGGTTTCCGCACGGGTTTCATCGGATTTTGATACAAAGGGGAGGAATCCTTCCGGAACCTTTTTTTTGCCGAAGATTTTTTCAAAAACACGCTGCAAAAAACTTTTTTTGATTTTTACAACCGGTATATCATCTTCAACCTTTTGCACTTTTAGAATGTCGGTAAGATCATCCCCCTCGCGGTAAGCGTCCCATTTGGACTGGGGAATAATATCCTTGATGTTGTTCCAGGTAAGTACAAGTCCATAGGAGACCAGACCCGACATCCGCATGGCGCCAATTTTAAAGCCCTGGTATTTTTCGCTGAAGCAGCGCTTCCGCAAAAATTCAAAGGCGGGATTCACCGGCAGTATGCTGTCGTATTCAACATAGACGACCTTCTCACCGGCCTTGAGGGTCTTGTCGCCGATGACCTTCCATTCAACTTTCTGAAACGAAACATACCCGATACGGTCCTTACCGGGTATGTCCTCAATGGTTTTGATGATTTGGACAGTGGCTAAATTTCTCATACTATGAGTATACTGAATTTTCGCTAAAAAATAAAGATACTGCTTCTATTTTATGAACAGCCGGTGGTTCCGCCGCAGGTATCACATTTCATGCAGGTGCCGTTTCGCACCAGGGTAAACGATCCGCAGGATGGGCACGGGTCGCCCTCGTAGCCTTTGATCCGTGCCTGGGCAATTTTGCTGCTTTCGCTTTCTGTACCGGGGGCTGCATTCGCTGTTCCCGCCGGTTTGGGTGAACTTGCAGCATTTGAGCCTGTTGCGCCTGTATTTGCCGTATTTATGTTTGTGTGACCGTGAGGCCTGAAACCGGCGCTGGATTTTTCCGAAACGGCGCGGCGTTTTTCCGGACCTGAGTAAGGGGATTTAACGGAATTGCGGCGCCTTTCTTCACCCGAATAATGCGTGTCGCTTTTTGTTCCCGTGGATACAAGGTCTTCAGGTTTTATCTGCCCCAGGTCGGTACGTTTAAGGTAGCTTATCGCCAGGTCACGGAAAATAAAGTCGATGACGCTTGTCGCCATTTTCACATAGTCGTGGCCCTGAACCATACCGTTCGGCTCAAAGCGGCTGAAGGTAAAGGCATCAACATATTCTTCAAGCGGTACACCGTATTGAAGCCCCAGAGAGACGGCAATGGCAAAACTGTTGAGCAGGCTGCGGAAAGCGGCCCCTTCCTTGTGCATATCCAGGAATATCTCGCCGAGGTTCCCGTCGTCGTATTCACCGGTACGGATAAAAATCGAGTGGCCGCCGATTTTTGCTTTTTGGGTATAACCTGCCCGGCGGTTGGGCAGCGGCTTGCGGAGTCCCCGGTGATCCGCTTTTGATTTTTCCGGCGCAATGGGACGATCCGCCGCAAGGCTCTGTTCCACTTTGAGGATAGTGTCCGCCAACGGATCGGCGCCGGGGGCAAAGGACGAAAGGGGCTGGGAAAGTTTTGAGCCGTCCCGGTAAAGGGCCACCGCCTTTAAGGCATTTTTCCAGGAGAGCATGTACGCGCCTTTGACATCCTCGTAATTGGCGGCGTTGGGCATATTGATCGTTTTGGAAATGGCCCCGGAGATGAACGGCTGAACCGCCGCCATCATGCCGATATGGGCGGTCCACGGAATCGACCTCCTGCCGTTTTTGCCGGAAGGGGTAGCGGTATCAAAAACTCCGTAGTGCTCTTTTTTAAGGCCCGGGGCTCCTTCAAGCCCCATCGATCCGCAGGCAAAGAGTTCCGCTTTTTCAATATCGTCTGAAGTAAAGCCCAGATGCTTAAGAAGACTGAAGCCGGGTAATGCCCAGGTTGCTTCGGGAATGCGCAGTGTGCCTTCGACAAAGTCCCTGCCTAAAATCCATGGATTAAAAACCCCTTCCAGGCCGAGGCTTGTCTTGACCGCTTCTTCCGCTGCGGCAACAGCCTCTGCGGTAAATCCTTTTAGCGCAAGCGCTTCGGCGCTTACCCCCGGCGCGCCCGTCAGGGTTTTCCGGCCCGTGGCATAAGCGACAATTTCATCAACCGCTTCGGGTGAGTAGCCCAGCGCCTCCAGTGCGGGCGGTACCGACTGATTTATGATCTTGAAGTATCCGCCGCCTGCAAGTTTCTTGAATTTTACCAGGGCAAAATCGGGCTCCACGCCGGTGGTGTCACAGTCCATAAGGAGGCCGATGGTCCCCGTTGGGGCGATGGCGGTTACCTGCGCATTACGGTAGCCATGAGCCTCTCCCAGAACAAGAGCCTGGTCCCAGCTTGCCTTTGCCGCCTCCAGAAGATACGGCGGGCAGAACTGCGGATCGATCCCATGGGGGATGGTGTGGAGCCCTTCATACTCTGCGGAGAGGGCATTGTTCACCGCCCGCTTGTGGTTGCGTATAACGCGGAGCATATTGGCTTTATTTTCTTCGTACCTGATAAAGGGGCCAAGCCCCGCCGCCATGCGGGCCGATTGGGCGTAGGCTTCACCGGAGAGCAGCGCAGAAAGGGAAGCCGCCACCGCCCTGCCTTCCTCGGAATCGTAGGCAAGGCCCATGATCATAAGGAGGCTTCCGAGGTTGGCGTACCCCAAGCCTAATGTCCGGTACTCATAGGAAAGTTCGGCGATTTTCGGCGCGGGGAACTGGGCCATCACCACGGAGATTTCAAGAATTGTGGTCCAGATACGGATCGCGTGGAGGTAGCCTTCAACATTAAAGCTTTTGTCTTTTTTGTCGTAGAGGCACGCCAGATTTATCGAAGCCAAATTACAGGCCGTATCATCAAGGAACATATATTCCGAACACGGATTCGAGGCGCGAATCTCGCCGCCTGCGGGGCAGGTATGCCAGTCGTTGATCGTGGTGTGGTACTGCAGTCCCGGATCGGCGCACTGCCAGCTTGACCGGGCAATTTCGTTCCACAGTCTGCGGGCCTGAATTGTTTTTGTGTTTTGCCCCTTTACCCGGTTATTGAGTTTCCACTCGGAGTCGTTGATCACCGCCCGCATAAAATCGTCGGTGACGCGGAGGCTGTTGTTGGACGACTGACCGGAAACGGTATTATACGCTTCATCATCCCAGGCAGTGGTAAACACCGCAGGATTCACGTCATCATCGCCCTGCTCAAGCCGCCGCAAAAGCTGGTAGAGGTAGGTGGGAGGAATTTTATCGTGCAGGGAATTGCGGAGGGCGGCGGCAAGTTCATGATTTTTACCGGCGTTGAATTTATCATCCTCAGGCCCCCGGAAACTCGACAGGGCTTTTCTTATCGCCTCAAGGTGTTTTTTTACGATAGCGGAGCCTGTCACCATCGAAGCAACCTTGTGTTCCTCACCTGCTTTCCAGTTGATATATTTTTCCACATCGGGATGATCCGCGTCGAGGGTAACCATCTTTGCCGCTCTGCGGGTAGTTCCCCCGGACTTGATCGCCGAAGCGGACCGGTCCCCGATTTTCAAAAACGAGAGCAGGCCTGAAGACACGCCGCCGCCTGAAAGTTTTTCCTCCGCCGCCCGTATCTTGGAAAAGTTGGACCCCGTGCCGGAACCGTATTTAAAGAGCCGCGCCTCCCGGGTCACAAGGTCGATGATGCCGCCATCGTTGACAAGGTCATCTTCAACGGAGAGAACGAAACACGCATGCGGCTGCGGCCGTTTGTAGGCGCTGTCGGATTTTTTGAGTTTTTTATCGGCGGGGTCGTAATAGTAATGACCCTGCGGAGGGCCGTCGATCCCGTAAACGGCATAGAGGCCGGTGTTGAACCATTGGGGGCTGTTGGGGGCGGCCATCTGACGGGCCAGCATATAACAGGTTTCATCGTAAAAGGCTTTTTCGTCTTCGGCGCTGTCAAAATATTTATTGTTCCGGCCCCAGTCCATCCAGGTGTAGGCCAGCCGGTGGAAAACCTGCCGGGCGTCATGCTCCGCCCCATCGGCGGGGAGGGCGTTTCCCGGGTCTGCGGCATCAACAGCGCCGGACCATTCTTTCCAAGCGTAAATTTTATCCTGGGGGATTCCCGCCTTGCGGAAATACTTCTGCGCGATAATATCTGCAGCAATCTGGCTCCAAAAAGCCGGTACAATCACCGTTTCTTCGGAAAAAATCGCCTTTCCGTCGGCATTGCGTATTTCGCTTTTCCGTTTTTCCCAGACAATATCCCCATAGGGCCCCGATGCGGGGGTGGTAAAAAGTCGTTCAATTTTCATTCCCAAATCCTTTGCACCACCATTACAGATAGCGGTACACTTTTAAAGATACACCATATAGAGTGGTTATTCAAGTGCTCACCAGGAAATTAACCACGAAAATAAACGCCAAATGGTGACTGACACCTTTTTTTGGTATATACTACCGGAAGGAGGTTTCAGGTGCGGATTGCATTGGTGCATTATCATCTGCGGCGCGGAGGCGTCAGCACGGTTATCCGCCATCAGGCGCAGGCCCTTTCGGAGGCGGGGATCGAGGTACTTATCATTGCGGGGGAAAAGCCCCCGGAGGATCTGGAATTTCCCTTTGCTCTGGTGGAGGGCCTTAAATACACCGCTTTGCCGGAGGGAGAGCCGGATGGGGAAGGGCTTGCCAATGCCATTATCGCCGCTATGGAGGCGCATTGGGGGCTGGCGGCGGATGTCCTCCATGTGCACAATCCCCTTATTCAGAAAAATGCCCTGCTTATTCCTGCCCTGAAAATACTCGGCCTTCGGGGGGTACGGCTTTTTTTGCAGAACCACGATCTGGCGGAGGACTTCAGGCCCGACGTGTATGCCGGGCGTTTTGAATATCCTGAAAATTGCCACTACGGGGTGATTAACAGCCGGGATTACCTGTACCTTCACCGGGCGGGCTTAAAAACCGAAGGGCTCCACCTCATCCCCAACGAGGTTGTTCCGTTGACGGCGGCGCCCGGTCTTGAACGGACACGTTATCTGTACCCCGTCAGGGCGATACGGCGCAAGAATATCGGCGAAGCGCTGCTCTTGTCGCTGTTTATTCCCCGGGGGAGGACCGTTGCGCTGACATTGCCTCCCCAGGATAAGAACAATCCGGTATACCGCCGCTGGGTGAACCTTGCCGCGGAACTCGGGCTGCCGGTGGAATTCGCCCTGGGGGAGACCCATTCCCTTGAAGAGCTATTGGGTTCTGCCGTCTGTGTTCTTACCACCTCGGTAAAAGAAGGTTTTGGGTTTTCGTTTCTGGAACCCTGGACCGCGGGCCTTTCCCTCATCGGCCGGCGTATCGATTATGTGTGCAGGGATTTTGAGGCGGCCGGGGTGCGCTTTGACGCACTGTATAACGGGATCGAAATTCCCGCAGACTATGTTTCGCTTTTGATGTTAAAAAAGAAAATGGAGTCCACGGTAAAACAGGTGTACGAAGCCTTCGCTCTGACAGTTCCTTCCCATATTTCGCAGATGATGGCGGACGATCTTGGTTCCCAAAAAACTTTTGATTTTGGAAGGATGGATGAGGAATTACAGGAATCGGTTATCCGTACCCTTTATTCCAATGAGACTGTTTTTCAGGATGTTCTTGCCGCCAATCCCTTTCTTAAATCCTTTGCCGCATGGAAGCCCGATGAAAATCTGATTGCGTCTAACAAAAATGTTATTGGCGAAAACTACGGCGGGAACAAAATACTGGAGATGCTGCTGGACATTTACCGTTCGGTGATCGATATACCGGTGACGCAGAAAATTTCAAAATCACTCCTTCTTGATATGTACCTTGATCCGCTGAGGTTTTCCCTGGTAGGGGTCGGGAATGGATGAAAATGAGCAGCTTGTCCGGATAATCAAGCAGGCTTCCTTTCCGATGACGCCCGCAGTTCCGCCGCCCCTGCCCCCGGAATGGGAACTATCGACATTTTTGTCGGCGGCATTTTCATCTTCGCCAATACGTGCGGTGCTCTTTGATGTGTACGGAACACTGTTTTGCTCTGCAGCCGGTGACATCAGCCTTGGAGATAAAGAATCCGGCGGCGCGGCAGGAGAAAATCTTGATGCGCTTGCCCGTGAATACGATCCTGTATTGTCCGGGGAAGACCTCCGTGAATATTTTAAGCGCCGGGTTGCCGCTCTGCACCGGGAACAGGGGGGGCTGTATCCCGAAGTGCAGGTTGATGAAATCTGGATGGAATTTCTGCGGGAACACGGATGCCCTTCCGGCGCCGTTTACGGCAGGGAGCTTGCCCTGCGGTATGAGCTTGCGGTAAATCCCGTATATCCCATGCCCGGCGCCGGGGAAACCATTGCCGCTCTTGCAGCATCACATTGTATGCTGGGGATCATCTCCAATGCCCAGTTTTTTACCCCGCTGCTGTTTGAGGCTTTTTTGGGCGGACTTCCTGAAAAAATCGGCTTTGATCCTGCGCTGCTCTTTTATTCTTTTGAAATGGGGGAGGCCAAACCGTCCGGACGTTTATTTAATGCGGCGTCCGGCGCCCTTGCATCCCTGGGCATAAAACCTGAACAGTGTCTCTTTGTCGGGAATGATATGTTTACCGACGTATGGGGCGCTCAAACCGCCTGCAAGGGAGATTCCGGCTTTCTCACCTGCCTTTTTGCCGGCGACGGCAGATCTTTACGGCTCAGGGAAGGGGATGAGCGGATAGGGGATATCCGGCCTTCGTGCGTCATTCACAGGCTTCAGGATATTCCCCGGTTGATTTTTTCCGCAGATATGCCGAAAATAAAGTGATATGTTTTCAAAAGAAACTATAGCCCTTCTTATAAATGTGATCTCTTCCTGGCAGGTTATCGCGGTAACTAGTGTCATCGTCCTTTATTTTTTCCTTGTTGCCTATGTGGCCCGTTTGTATCACCGGCCCCGTTCGGTTTCGGTATTTCCCTCCAAACCGCATAAAACGGCAAAAGCCGCGCCTCCACCCGCCGAAACGCCTGAGACCACCGGTGACGAACTGGGTTTGGAGTCAGAGTAGCGTATCTTAATAATGTCGATTTTATCTTTCCAGAAATAGTTTTTTATTACCCGTAGTTTTTTTAGTCTGATTAACTCCCGTACCGTCTTTTTTGCATCATCCTCTGACCAGCGGATATTTTCCGCACGGGATAATATTTTTGCCGATTCGCCAAGGGTACAGCGCCGCCTGTTACGGGTAAAGAAATTCAATATGCTTTTTTCTTCTCTAAGTGATGCATCGCCCGGGCGGTTCACGGCCCTGGTATCGCAGACATCACAGCAATCTGTTTCGGGGCTGTCACCGGCGCTGTCGTAATCAAGAAGTTTCAGGAGCGCTTCCCGGCGGCAGTCACGGACATTCCGTGCATAGGCAAGGAGGCCTTCTATCCGGCGGCGGTCTCCGTCATTTTTTGCCCTGCGTATCTGCATATCATCATCGGGCCCCCAGAGGAGGACCGCCTCCGAAGCCTTGCCGTCCCGCCCGGCCCGCCCTGATTCCTGGAGGTAGGCCTCCACCGAAGGCGGGCAGTCCCGGTGAATAACCGTCCTGATATCAGCTTTATCGACGCCCATACCGTACGCGCACGTACTGACCAGCACCCCGCGGGGATTGGAAAAGAACCAGGTCTCCAAAGCAGTCTTTTCTTCACGGGAGAGGCCCGCATGGTAAAACCGTATCTCCGTATCCTTCCCCTCAAATTCATTTCGCAGATACCGGGCCAATTTTTCAGTCCCGCCCCGCGAAGAACAAAACACAATCGCCGGAAGTTCATTTTTGATAAGCAGGTCCCTGACCGCCAAATTTCGCAATATGCACCCCTGTGCGGAATAGCGTATGTTGCTCCGGTCCGGGTTGCCGATGATCCGGTTCGGCCTACCATCCGATCCTGCATTTCCAAAAATATATTTTTCGATTTTTTCAAGAACGGGGGAACTTGCCGTCGCAGTAAAGGCAGTCACGAGCGGCGCTTTTACCGCCTCTATTATTTTTGAAATCTCCAGATAGCTTGGCCTGAAACTCTCGCCCCATTCGCTGACGCAGTGGGCCTCATCAATGACAATGTGAACAATGCCAAGCCCCCCGAGTTTTTCCATTACCCTGGGCGTCAAAAGCACTTCCGGGTTGGCAATAATGAATTTGCTTTCCCCGGATTGCAGTTTCCCCCAAATGGCATTCCGTTCCTCAACACTTTGTCCGCCGCGCAGTATCACCGGGGAAAAGCCCTTTTCTGCCAGGCGCCGCTGTTGATCTGCCATCAGGGACAGAATCGGGTACAGTACCAGAGTTGCCCCGGTGAGGAGCATCGCCGGAAGCTGAAAACACAGCGATTTTCCCGCCCCGGTCGGAAGTATCACGATTTGCCGGCCCAGGCACAGCCGGTCACTTTCTTCCCCCGCCTTCTTCAGGGCGGAGTTTTCCTCTGCGGCAGTTTCATCCGGAACGACATTTTCCGCCTCCGGGCTAAAAGCCGCCGCATTGTTGTCCTCTGCACTATCATTTACAGCCGGATCTTCTGCAGGCCATTCTATGGGAATCCCTGCCGCTTCCGCCGCCTCCAGAATGTTTGTTATGACAAGCCGCTGATACGGAAAAAGGTAAGACAGCCCAAAAAGCTGCCTGACCGCATTGGATAAGGTATCTGTCAATTAAGCGCCTCCATCCTGTTAAGGGAACCAGGATGCAGGGCGCTTTAGTCAAAATGAAAAATATTTGCAAAAATCGTAAATTTAGCTAAAAGCAATACCCGACACCCACCGATATAACATGGGGATTGTTGCTGCCGCCAAAATCGAAAAAGCCAAAAGCAAGGTTATATTGATATGCAGCCTGCAAATATAATCCGGGAACTGCCGCCGTCGTAAACATCAAGCCGGGCTGGAAGGAAAGGGCAATTTTAAAAACAGACAGCGGTTCATCATATTCCAAAGAGCCGGAACTCGGTTGGCTTTTTTGTACGATGACGCCTGCCCCTATATCTACATAGGGGGTCAATGCAGTGTTGCCTAATTTGATGGGAAAATAAAAACCGGTCAGTCCCTCCAACTGAAAATAAGCCTCCCCCCCGATATAAGTTCTTAGGCCATAGCCCTGGTAGGCGCCCCGGAATTTAAAATCCAGGGCAACGGCGGAACTGAGATTAAGGATATTGGCATACCCGACGGAGAACTGAAAATCAGGTTTAGTTCTTACGTTCTGTGCATCCTTACGTTCTTTTTCTTTTTTATCTACATAGGATTTATCGCCTGCGGCGAATTCCCCAAAAGAGCCAATCCTCCAGATGCCATATTCATTTATCCATTCGGAATTCATGGTTCCGCCGTTAACCTTGAATGTTATGTTGTACCCTTTCTTGACGTTGGGGGTCACCGAATCCAGCTCGATCACAATTTTCCCTGTTTTCGACCGCAGGGCATTTTCAATGGTCCAGGCGACTGCGTAATTCATCCCCTCTACCGGTGAATAATAAAATGCCTCGATGATATTATTCTGCACCAAACGGGGGGCGCTCCTGAGCATTTCGTCAATGGCAAAACCGGCGTTTAACGCAGTACAGTCGCTGGAAAGATATTTGGCGATATGATCATACACAGCCCTGTTTGCCCCCAGGCCTTCAATAAATGAATTTAACCGCTCGTCCAGCCGGGGCCGTTCTTCTGCCGGCGTGGTACTCAGTGCGGAATCGAGAAAGGCCCGCACCCTGTCCATCGGGATGGAAAAATTTGCCGCTTGCCGGTATAAACTGGTCAGCGTATTGATCCCCACAACTGCATAACCAGAGGGGACTCCTGTTCTCTGAATCAGAAGCGGACCACCTGAATTACCCGGATCGACTTGCGCAGTGTGCTGAATATAGGGGCCCATCATTTTTTCAGAATCTTCACTTTCGGGGAACCTGACTGTGGCGTTAGATATAATACCTTGTCCGAACTGCCAAATTGGAATAGTTCCCAAGCCGGGGAAACCTGCAGAATAAACGGTCTCACCTTCTTCAACCGGCCGGTCGAGAAAGGCAAGGCCGGCAGTAAAAGGCTTTTGTCCCTCGGAAAAAGCGAGAAGGGCGATATCCATTTCCTCATCAGCGGCAAGAATTGTTAATCCCTCGTATTTGGTTTTGGCGCCGTCAGATTTTTCAAAAGTAACCGACAAAGAGTAGGATTGGGAAATTACATGATGATTGGTGATGATATAATTTTTACCGCCGGGTCCCACATAAATAAAACCCGAACCGGTACCGCCTTTAAGGTAGGTATCAACGCTTTTTGCCGCGTCTTTGTAACCGCGCTTTTCCAGTTCAGCCTTGAACTTTTCCATGTAGGTAACAACGCTCGGGTGGAAGGTCTGATTAATAAGACCCACATAATCCCGCAGCTGGCTGGTTTGGGTAAAACCAGGGGTTCCCGCAATAAATACGAATAAAACAATTAATAAATTCCGG
>JAISJS010000404.1 GCA_031261385.1 Treponema sp. | reverse complement strand
GGCACAGAGGGTTGGCCGGCGGAGGCAACGGGCTGGCTTGCCGCCAGGGAGGCCGCCCTGGAAGACGCGGCCCGGACGGCGGTACGGGCCATGCTCCGGGGTAACGAACGCAACCGGCCCAAGGAAGCGCGGGGCTTCATCAGTCTTTCGGCCTTTCCCTCCTACCGGATTGACGGGGGCTATTGGGCCGTATCGGCCCGGTTCAGGGTGGATATCACCGAAATTCAGCCCTTCGCAGCATATTAGCGGCTTCCATCAACGGACTGTGGTCGTGGGCAGCCTCTTCCAGGCGCCCCCGCGAATCCCGTCGGATGGAACCTGCCGTGCGGTGAGCTGCGTGTTCAGGGCATGAATAGCGGCGCGGTCAATCGGTGGGGCGGCGCCATGGATGCTCCTGCCTTGTGATTGTTTTATGGATGCGATTGCCTTATCCAGCGCGCCGTCGGAGTCCACCGTCACGTCAGGATAAATGCCTGTCCCGTCATAGGTGTTCCAATCTTTGTCGAAGAATTGCATCGCGGTAATTCCGGCAAGGCCGCCTGCAAAATAGGTCTGTATATAGTATTGCCCGATGCCTTTCCCATAGGTTTTTGTGCCGAAAATAAGGGTTTCGGGGCGGCAATTTTTTACGGCACACAGTAAAATTTCCGCCGCACTGGCCGAATTGGTGTCCGCAAGAAATACCCAGCGTATAGTCTCTCCCAAACCGCCCGGCTTCGCCCGTTTGCCGGTTTTTATAATAAGCGGCGTTTGTGACTTCTCCTCAATACTATGTTCTTCAGATCGAATATAAATGCCTTCGGCAACCAATTCTTCAATACCGGCATAACACTGATTCACTGAACCGCCGGGATTTCCGCGAAGATCAATAATGCCCACCGGGTAGTTTCCATTTTTGACCTGGGTAAGCGCGGCCTTCAATTCTTTGATCGTGTTACTCTTTTTATTTGCGGCAGTTTCATCATATCCTGAATCTTCCGAAAATTCGGTAATCTGAATAACCGGGATGTCATCGATATAGTCCAGAAATACCGTGGGCAGACGCATCACCTGTTTCGTTATAGGACCCACCGATATATCAGTATCGCTGCGGTGTATCTTCAAAGAAACCGTATCGCTGTTCGCCGCTTCCTGGTACTTCTCCAAAAGGGCGTTGCCTTTAAGCGCAGGGTCTGCGGTCAAATCAACGTTGTTTATCTCAATAATACGATCGTCTTTGAGCAGCCCAGCGGCTTCAGCGGGACTACCCAGCCATACCCGTAACACATACAGTTCGTCCGGCTGACCCGCCTCCGTTTCTTTTACCTGGAGGTGCATACCGATTAATTTCTGCTCGTCGCCGGAGGTGATCAGTTGACTTAAAATGGCCGACGCGGCATAGGGCGTCCAGTATCGTGTAAAAGGATCCTGCATACCGTCATACATGGCAAGGACATCACCATAGGGTGTGCCGCTGCCGCCGCCCGTGTAGCTCGAATATGGATTCAAATCCTCATCGGCATAAAAATAGAAATACCGCAGAAGTGCGTAATTATAGCTCAATTCGTTAACAAGCGGGGGTACCGTATTTCCTCCAGGTTTATAGATGACTTCAATTTCATCCCCCTCAGGGACAGACCACTGCTGATTAGCCGGATTAGGACAACTTACCAGGGCCAGAGTGAAAGCCAGCAGCCCCCAAAGGAGGCTGTTTTTGATACTGTTCATATTCACAGTATAACGCATTTTATTTCCACTGCCCAGTGTGCTGATCCGCTCCGCCTCTTCTCAAAGCCCTCTAAAACCGGTATCCTGCTTGCATGGGTATCGATATTCAGAACACGGTAAAGAATCTGCACCCCCTGGAGGTCCGTATCATCCTGTTCTATAAGCAGGGTGATGAGCTTACGGTGGAAAAGGTCGAAAAAGACCTGGGTTTTAAGAGCGGGAACGGCAATCAGGCCCTGTCCTGGCTTGCGGGCAAGGGTATTGTCAATGAAATTCGCCGGGAAACCAGTATTTTCTATGAATTGACCGATTTAGGCCGGGCCTGGAAGGAAAAGGGCAGCCCCGAAGAGCGTATCCTGGAGTTGGTCCGGCTGAAACAGGGGCTCCGTCTCCCGGAGATTGCCCAAAACCTGGGTCTTGATAATAAAGACGTGGGGAGCGCCTTCGGAAGCCTTTCCAAGCTGGGACTATTCGCCATGGACGGCGACAAGCGGGTCACCATCGCGCTCTCCCCGGACAAATTGAAAAATGGCCGTCCCGTTACGGGTCCCGTTGCGGATCACTACGCCGCCATCCGGGGCCTTCTGGACAAGGCCGCCGAAGCCGATGGAGGTTTCCTAAGCGAAACGGCGCTTTCCGCCGCCGAAAAAGCCGCCATGGGAGGCATCGCCAAGAAGCGGGGGGCTGCGGATGCGCCGTTCCGTCAGATGGACCGGGAAACCGTGGTTTTTGGCTTTAGCGCAGATTGGCAGGCGATCGCCGGGGCGCTCTCAGCGGCGGGGATCACCGGTGAGGAAGTCGGAACCCTGACCCCGGAAATGCTGGAATCAGGCAGTTGGAAGGGCAAGACCTTCCGTTCCTACAATGTACAGGTCCCCCCCACCCGGCTCGTCGTTGGCCGGACCAACCCCTACGCAAAATTCCTG
>JAISJS010000399.1 GCA_031261385.1 Treponema sp. | reverse complement strand
CCGCCGGAGCTGACGATGAGGTTCTTTTTTCGTCCGTTGATAAAAACAAAACCTTCCTCGTCACGGTAACCAAGGTCGCCTGTAAGGAGATAGCCGTCTTCGGTAAAGGCTTCGCGTGTAGCTTCTTCGTTTTCAAAATAGCCGATCATGAGCGAGGGTGATTTTACGGCAATTTCCCCAATGCCCTCTTCGTTGACATCGACTATCTTAACATCGGTATAGAGTACGGGGAGCCCCACAGATTTATTGTTCCGGTGTTTGGGAGTATTAACGCTGATAAGCGGGCCGTTCTCGCTCATGCCGTAGCCGTTAACAAGATTGAAGCCCAGTGAATCGAAAAAGTCGGCGGTATTCGGGTTGAGCGGTCCGCCGCCTGCGACAAGCATGCGTACAGAATCAAGGCCTGCCTTTTTACGTACAAATTTAAAGACCCTCATACCGAATTCGGGGTTGCCCTTGTTTGCCTGTTTAAGGGCAATACTCCGCAGCACATTAAGGGGAGCTTTGACTATGCCGGGAAGTTTCTGATAACCCTGATCTATGGCCGCCATGACTTTGTCAAAGAGCAGCGGGACAGCGATAAGAAAGGTAACACCGGCGTCTTTTATATCATCAATAACTACCTTGCCTACAATTTTTTCGGCAATAACAACGGGTATCCCCAGGGTAAGCGGGGCCATAAAGGTACAGGTAGTAGGGTAGGTATGGTGCAGGGGGAGTACATCAATAAAGGTATCGGTACTGTTGGGGGAAAGCTGCCGAATCGCGGCGCTGGTATTGGCAATGATTCCCCGGTGAGAAAGGGTGACCCCTTTGGCAAAACCGGTGGTTCCCGAGGTAAATACAATTGATACGGGGTCGCGTTCAGCTACTGTTTCCGCGGCGGGCAGCGCCTGTGAGGCAGCATTGCCGCCGAAACTGTCATATTCCGATTCACCGCCGCCGCCTTCAGTGGCGCTGATACAGACTATGGCATTAAGACCCAAAGTCCCCGCATCCAGCGATTTGGCAAAAGACAGTTTTCTGCCGGAATAAAAAAAAGCCCTGGCCTTGGTAATCTTGATAATATTAAGACATTCAGCTTCGGAGATAAGAAAATCCACCGGTACTATGGTAAGCCCCGCAACAGCGGCGCCAAGCCAGACAGCCATCCATTCAGGCCTGTTTTCCGCCCAGAGAATGACGCGGTCCCCCTTGTTTAGCCCTGAGGCAAGGAGTCCCCTGGCTATTCGGCGGACTTCCGAGGCCAAACGGGTATAGGACCAGCGGGTAAATTCCCGCTGTTTGCCGGCCCGGTACATAATGGCGGTACGATCATTGTTCTTTTCGACCATTTCGAGCCAGGAGATAAAATTCGGACAACTTACATCGGGAATATCGTCTACATAATCATTAATGTTTAACATACCAATTATAGTAAACGAATTTTCAATTTTTGTCGAGATAACTCTCTACTTTTTTGGACGAGCTTTTTTCGGGTTTTTTGCCTTGACGGTTTTTTTATGCGGCGCGGCTTTTTTGGGAGCTTCTATTCTGCTGATTTTTTTATCAGGCAAAAGGGCGGCTTCCTTAAAGCCCTGTTTGCCGGATCTTTTTACTTCGTACATCATCTTGTCGGCGGTCCGGATCAGGCTTTCTACCGGGGCGCCGCCCCGTGGTATTCTTACCGCTCCTATGCTGATATGGCAGGAAATGGGTTTTTTACCCAAATCCCATTTTGTATTGAAGCGTTTGAGCAGCTTATTCCTTGTTTTTAGCAGATCCTGGGCCGTTTTATTAATCCCCAGAACTACAAATTCATCGCCGCCAAAACGGTACGCCTGCCCCAGGGTCTTTTGTTCCTTGCTTAAGAATTCGCCAATGCTGCAAAGCAGGAGATCGCCCTCCATATGACCGAGGGAATCGTTGATGCATTTGAAATTGTCCAGATCCATAAAAAGAAGGTAACCTTTTTTGTTTTCCTTCCGCATAAGGGAAAGGGCAGCTTCCATATCGGCCATAAATTTGCGCCGGTTGGGAAGTTTGGTAAGGGCATCGGTATCCGCGAGAAGACGCACAAGGTCTTCGTTCTTCTTGTTTTCGCTAATATCAAAGCTGCTTACAACAGTGGCAAGCCGGCCGTCTACCCAGCGGGAAGTTGCAGAAAGCACACGGTACCAGGAAAGTGTTTTTGGATCCTGATAATCCCAGCTGCACACTTTTGCAGAAGATTTATCCATCGGGCAATCCTTGCAGATCCCCTTGTCCTGGCCGGGAGTCGCAAAGAGTTCCCAGCAGTATTTTCCTATTATATTATCTATCCCCCCGCTGCGGGCAATGAGGGATTTATTGGCAAAGATGATTTCACGGCTGCTGTAATCGCTTACGTATATGTCGAGGCCCTGGTTATTTATAATGGACTTCATTGATTCAAGGGTATACTCAAGCCGCTTCTGATATACCCTTGTCCTGATATGGGCGGCCAGTACAGAGAGCACGGCATCCGCATCATCTATCTCTTTCTTGCTCAGACGTATGGGGTTACGTCTGTCCATAAGTCCTACAAAGGCAACAGGTGTTTTTTCTTCAAATATTACCGGTACCATGACCAGGGTACGGGCGGAAAAGAATTCGAGGAATTTCTTTCCCATGGGGTTTTTCCGGGAATAGAGGTATGTTATCTCTCCGCCTTGTTCTATAAGTTCATTGATTTCTTTTTTGCCAAGATAATCGGTAAGGGCAAATTTTTCCTTAAGCATGGTTTCTTTATGGGGACAATGTTCCTGCAGGTGGAAAACGCCTGTATGATCCGCTTCGTAGACAAAACCGGAATAGAAACCAAAGAAGGCGCAGGTATCTTTCAGTATGCCCAGGATGGATTCAAAGGGCGCCTTGCTGCCGCTTATCTGGCGGAAAATACTGATGAAAAGATTTTTTTCTTTTCCTTCGGTCCGGGTTGTCTCCGCCATACTCTGTGTTATTCCTTTTTGGCAAAAGCCCGTTCAAGCTGACGCATACGGTAAGCTGAATAAAGTTCCTTGCCGTATTCGGTTACTTCCCAGGCCTCATTGTCATTTTGGCCTGAGTTCCTGCATTTGACAAGTTTAAGCAGGGTAAAATCGGCCATGATCTTCTTGACCGTATTGGACGGGGTGGGGTAATCCTTGCGGACCGTCTTTTCCAGGTCCGGGTTGAGCA
>JAISJS010000387.1 GCA_031261385.1 Treponema sp. | reverse complement strand
ATGACAATATATGCATAGGAGGAAAATATGGCGTCTACGATAAGAGAAGCAAATGAAACAGTGGCGATGGGCGGCAATTCTACAACCGGCGAGGGAAAAAATTTTACCGGCGGTTTGCTGGGCAAAGGAGAAATCATCGGCGCCAAGGAGGGGAACCCGGGCTGGAAAGTCATTGATATGCTCAGAACCCAGTCTGGGGAGGCGGAAATATACCTTGCCAAAAACCTCGGTTTGGAAAACGATGAGACGGATGATGCCGAAGTCAAAATAGATGTGATAAAATATTACAAGGATCTGCATAAGCCCAAGACAGACATTCTGGAACGTTTCAAGGCGCTCAATCACCCGGACATTATCAAAATATATGATTTTGGTGTCCACGATACCGGGCATTTTTATGAAATCATGGAATACGCGAAGAATGGCAGCCTGGATAAGCAGGGCAAAGACGGCTCGTATGAGTATCTTCCCATGGAAGAAGAAGATGTAAAGGGTATCGTGCGGCAAATGGTGAATGCCTTTAATACCTGCCATGAAAAGGGCATTATCCACCGGGATATAAAACCTGCGAATATTTTTTTCCGCGACCTGGGCACCATGGATGTTATTGTGGGCGACTTCGGCATTTCAAGCGTATTGGACGAGGGCGAGCAGGACATGCACAAAACCCAGACCACCGCTCAGACTGCAGGTTATGCACCGCCGGAGATATTTTCAAAAAAACTGAACAGCGAAAAGTACGATTACTATTCACTTGGCATAACGGTTTGGGAAATGCTGACGGGGAAAAATCCTTTCGTCGATCCCGAAGGTGTGCCGCGAAACCCGCAGCATATTGAACGCCAAACCATATTTGGTCAAGTTCCGGAAGACCTTATTACCAAAGACAAGGAAACGGATAAAAAAATAAGCGCTTACATGGAAAAGTTAATCCGCGGCCTTTTGCATAATGACCCCGATGACCGCTGGGGGTTTGAACAGGTAATTGCGTATCTTGACGGAAAAGAGGTTGCCCTTAAACCGCAGAAAAGAGGCGAGTTCAGTTATGAAATCGACGGAATTAAGGCAAAGAATCTGGAGCAACTGGGAAAGCTGCTTTTGGAACATCCCGAAAGTGCCCGAAAGGCTCTGTTCAGCAGGGCGCAGGTTTTGGAGTTGGCGGTCAAACGGGACGACGAGGAGACAGCGCAAAAAATACATGCGATTGTCGGGAAGGCAAGGGAGGAAGAGGATGAAGAAAATGGCGTTGTGCGGGTCGCCTATTTGCTTAATCCCGCTATGCCCCTGTCGATTGGAGAAGACGATGTCATAAAAAATGTGGATGACATTATTCAGCGGCTCCAATACGAACCGGAAGTGATGGGGCCCTTGTTTAAAGATAAAAACTCATCTGTATATGTTTATCTTGACGCGATGAAATTGAACCGGCAGGCAGCGGAAATACAAAAACTCAGCGGAAAGGCAAGCATTGCGGATTTAACGGCAAAGGCGACGGTGATTCTCAAGAACAAGAAGATAAAGCCCTTTAAACTTGCCCTTTACGCAGACAAGGAGCTTTCCTCTTTAGAGTATATAAAGAGGAAAGTTCCATCGGATATGCAAAAGCGTATTCTTTCGCTGGTCAAGGAACGTAATTACGAAGGGCTCTTCCTGCCCTGGTTAGATTTGCTTACTCCCACAATCCCGCTGGAAGAAATCAAAACCGACAATTGGGAAAATTTTCTGGACTGCATTGGCGTGGGCAAAGAAGCAAAAAAACATTTTGATGAAGCAGAGGGGTATATCAATAAAATCGCGGGTAGCGGCCCCGGCGGCGCCAACAGCCTTGCCCTGCAAATCGCCATCAGCGAATATGCAATGGCGGTAAAATTGGACCCCGAGAACGAAATCTATAAGCAGAAGCTTGAAAAGGCACGGGCCCGAATTTAAGTTGAATATAAGGAAATAGGGAGTGTGCGTATGGAGGCGGAAAAACTGACAGGCAATAAAGCAAGGTACCGGGCGTATGAGATAATCGAAAACACAAGGGATGGCGATATTGTAGGCAGTGCGGTGGGCCATGTAATAATGGTGTTGATCATTCTGAATTTTGTGACCATAATTGTCGAGTCCTTCGACGGTCTGAGGGGGGGCGTATTGCTGTTTCTGCGGATTTTTGAATACCTGTCGGTTGCGGTATTCACCCTTGAGTACCTTACCCGCCTCTGGACGGCGGATTACCGGTTTCCCGAATCAAAACATCCTTATCTGAAATAGCTCCTGTCTCCCATGGCGGTGCTGGATCTGCTTGCAATAGCGCCGTTTTATCTGCCATTGATTTTACATTTTGACCTGCGTTTCCTGCGGGTTCTGCGGCTGTTCCGGCTGCTGCGCGTTTTCAAGCTGAACCGCTACAGCGACTCTCTCAACCTCATTGGGCGGGTCATCAGAAAAGAAAAGTCAAAACTGCTCATGTCCGTTTTTTTGATTGCCGTGCTGATTATGCTGGTTGCCGCGGTGATTTATTTTTTTGAAAACGCTGCACAGCCCGATGGTTTTCCTAACCTCATAGAAACACTGTTGTGGGCAGTTACAACAATGGCGACCATTGACACCGACGTGCACCCGATTACCGGTCTCGGGAGAGTCCTCACCAGCCTTTTTGCTATACTGGGTGTCGGCTTGGTGGCGCTGCCTTCGGGCATTATTTGTTCGGGCCTGATAAACGAGATTGGCGAGGAAGAACACCGGGCGGCAGAGGAAAAAAGGGAAGAGGTGGTTATCTGCCCTCATTGCGGGGAGCTTATCAAGTTCTGCGATAATACCGCGATACTTCGAGCTACGGAACCGGTAAAAGCATAAGGAGTTTCCATGAAAAAAAATGATGCGTTGGATGCCCAATGCGCAGAGGGATTGCACTATTTTGAGCAAGCTAATCCCCGGTGCGAGGAGGACATTGAAACATACAACGATAACGGGTATTACTGGTGGAATGCGGTGTGGGATGAAGACCTTATGAGTAAAGCCCTTGCCGCTCTTACCGCCGTTGCCGAAAAAGGGTATGCGCCTGCCCAGTGTGCTCTAGCCGAATGTTATTGGAAACTGTCCAAAGTCCTCTCCGAGATGATGGATCACCTTATGTTTTTCTATGACCACAGTTATAGCCAAAGCGAATTGATAGAAGATAACGAGGAGCTTGAGGACATCGAAAAATATTGGGACAAAGGCTTTGAGTGGTACGAAAAGGCGGCGGAACAGGGGTACCCCAAGGCGCTGAACTACCTTACCCAAGCTGCCAAGGAGCGGTTTTATAAACCCGCAAAGACCGAATTGCAAAATTACCTGGACGAGCTACAATACGAGGCGGAAGAGGGAAAATATCATGGGGAAATCTAAAAAAAACCGCCTTTTGTAAAGGCTTACGAATATGGCTGCTTTTGGTTTTGTGCCGAATAGTTGTTAAATTCTTGAATATTGTATATACTCACACCGATGACAGACAAAACAGAAATCGCAAAACACTCTGATCCGGTTGTACGGGTGTTTTTAATCGAACCGAATGACC
>JAISJS010000240.1 GCA_031261385.1 Treponema sp. | reverse complement strand
ATATCGGCAGGGGCAATGTGTACAGCAGTAAAATTGAGCTGGAAAAGGCAAGCGCCGATTATGCCGAAGCGGCAAAGCGCAATCCCGATTATGACCATTACGCAAAGGGATATTCGGCGTATGTAGACGAAAACTACGAATCGGCAATCGATGAGTTTACCCAAGCCATTGACCAAAAAGCCAATGTTTTTGCCGCATACAATGATCGCGGACTTGCATATTCCGCCCTGAATGATCAGGCGAAAGCCGCCGCAGATTTCGACCAGGCTATCAGCATTAATTCTGCTTCCGCCTATCCTTACAATAACCGCGGAAATGTTTCTGTACAAAAGGGTGATTACGACAAGGCCATTGATGATTATGCCAAGGCCATCAGCCTGTATCCGGAATTGGTGTACCCCTATTACGGACGGGGTTATGCGTATTACCAGAACGGTGATTATGATAAGGCAATTGCCGATTATAACAAGGCTATCAATTTGAGCCCCAATTCTTCGTTCCTGTATACTCTGCGGGGAAATGCGTATAACGCCAGCGGAGATTCTGAAGCGGCCCAGGCGGATTACGCAAGGGTGAAGTAAAACAAAAAACCCCGCTTTACGGCGGGGCTTTTTTAAGCGCTTTGGTCAGGCGCTTATTTCTGAATTTCCACCCGGTCGGCGTCAATCTCGGTGCTCAGGTTGGCTTTGGAAACAATGCCGTAAACAAGCACGGGGGTTCTTGCGTCGATCTGCAGGTTAGCCCAGGTATAGGCGTTCAAATGCACTACAACAGAAATCGTGGGGTTTTCCGCCGTATTGGCAAGAACATAGGTACCGGGTACCCGCTCCTGAACCAGATAACCGCTCACGATTACATACTGGTTGGGGGTAGCGTTCGCCAGATCCGCAATGGCGATGGGGGTGAGCACCGTGCCGGTGTAACCGCCGCCGCCGAAGGCCTGGTCACTCGTGGCGCCCTGGGCCGGGGCGCTGGTGGTCCTGGCTTGCTGGGCACTTGATGAACCCTGAGTGGTCTGGGCATACAGCGCCGCAGAAAGGAACATCATACCGATGACAAGAAAAAATGTCAGTTTCTTCATAATTATCTCCTTGTTAAGATTATTTTATCTAAGGATAGTTTATTTTTGATTTCTTGTCTATAACCTGTAAACCATGGACGAAAGCGCCCTTTTTCAGTATATTGAGACTATGTTTACGACAAAAGTAACTCCCCGCTTTGGGGATATGGACATTCTGGGGCACATTAACAATACCGTGCCGGTAGTTTGGTTTGAACTGGCGCGGAATCCCATCTTTAAGATTTTTGATCCCAATCTGAAGCTGGCCCGGGAGACTTTTACCCTAATCATGGCTCACACCGATTATGATTATATCGCCCAACTGTATTTTCAGTACGATGTGGAAATACGCACCTGGGTTTCCCGTATAGGGACCAAATCTTTTACCGTGTACCACGAGGCATGGCAGGAGGGACGGCTCTGCGTCAAGGGAAACGCCGTGGTGGTCCATTATGATTTTAATACAGAAAAAACCACTCCGATTCCGGAGGATAAAAAGAAAGCCCTTGCGGAACATCTTTTACAGCTTTAGCAATACCCCTGCCGCCGCGCCGATGGCGATATAAAGCACCGGGTGGCTTAACCGCAGGCCTTTTAGTGTTAAAACGCAGACGGACAATACTACAAAAATGATCCCTTCCCGCCAGCGGATCAGCTCGTACCAGACTGATGCGCCGCCTGAGTAGAGGGAAAGTTTCCATGCGCCAAAACCGGCGGCGGCAAGAAGCCCCGCGGCGGCGGGTCTGAGTCCGGAAAACACCCGCGCAATAATTTTGTTTGCTTTAAACGCCGTAAGCACCCTGGCAATAATGGCGATGACGATAATGGCGGGGCTTATCAATCCCAATGCCGCAAGAAAGGACCCCGGAATGCCGCCGCCCTGAAAGCCGGTTTGGGCGGCCATGTTAACCCCGATGGCCCCCGGCGAAGACTGGGCAATCGCCAGAAAATCGGCAACCCGTTCCCTGGTAAGCCATTCGTATTTATCGGCAAGCTCATAGAGAAACGGCAGGGTCGCAAGGCCGCCGCCGACGGAGAAAATGCCTATCTTAAAAAATTCCGCATAGAGTAAAAGCAAATTCATGAAGCGCCGCCTTTATCGGCGCCCTTACCGGTATCTGCAGGGCGGTCCCTGTCCGCGCTTTCGGCAGCCGCGGAAGGCTTGGGCGGCCTGAACAAAAAGAAACCCGCAAAGCCGGCGCCGAGTATGATAAAAACCGGGGATGTACTGAAAATTGCCGAAAGAACAAAGGCGATAACAAAAATAATTACCCCCCTAAGGTCCTTAAAAACACCCTTGCAAAGCTTCAGCACGGTTTCAAGGATCAGTGCGCCGACGGCAACACGAATACCGGCAAACGCATGCTGCACCGCGGGATATTCGGCAAAGCGCTGGATAAATATGCCAATAATGGTCATCAGGATAACGCCGGGAAGGACAAAAGCGATGGTAGCCAGCGCCCCCCCAAAAAAGCCCTTGCGCTTGTATCCCACAAACGTTGAAACATTCACTGCGATAATACCGGGGGTCACCTGGGCGATGGTGTAATAATCCATAACCTCGTCCATGTCGATCCAGCCTTTTTTCCGGATCAATTCCCTGTCCAGAACGGGAAGCATGGCATACCCCCCGCCAAAGGTCGTCACCCCGATTTTAATAAAAACCCAAATCAGCTCCAGATATTCTTTCATTTAAATTGATTTTATACACCTTTCGTTATATGATGAGCCATGCAGTTTGAACTGACTGAGGCGCTAATTGACCATATCCTGTTCTCCATGGAGGATCAAGCAGGGGATTTCTTTGTTGACGCTCAGGAAGGAATCGTTGTCGGCGGTTCGGATGAATTTGATGAAACTATCAAGGCCGATGGAGACCGCTATTTATACCTTCCCGGGTGGGAATCTTCTGATGGTTTCAAGCTCATGGAACGTTTTGCTGCAAGCCTGCGGAATCCCCTGATCCGCGAACAACTCAGCGCCGCCCTGAACCGGGGCAGAGGGGTTTTCCGGGCCTTTAAGGATATCCTCGGTCAATATCCCGAATCCGAAAAACTTTGGTTCGCCTATAAGGAACGGGCGATGAAGCGGGAAATATTCCGCTGGTATAATGCCCTGCGGGAAGAATGGGGACTGGAAAAAATCGGCGGCGAGCCTGAAGATACGGAAGACCTTGTTTTGGAAGATTTCCGTATCCGTGACGGCGTACCGGAAGACACGGCTGCGGCAAAAGAACTGCACCGGCTCTGCGCCGGAACGGAAGACTGGACCTTCCCCGGTGACTATACCCTCGCCGCGGAAACCGCAGGAGGGGAATTTGCAGGGTATATTTCCGCCCGGCTTCAACCCAGCCGCTCAGGCGCCCCGGATGCTCTGCACATTTACGCACTCGAGGTAAAGCCGGAATTCAGGGGGCTCGGCATCGGCGAAGCCCTGATTAACGGCCTCATGAACAGGATTGCCAATCAAAAAATAGCGCACATTAGTATTGACCTCCCTGCCGAAATGGAAGCTTTTTCACGGGTACTGCTCCGGAATTCGTTTGGCCCGCAGATGGTACGGTATCGCAGAGCAGGCGGCAAGGCTTGAATAAAAGGGGAGTTTATATTATAGTATGATACAGTAAAGGAAAAATGAATGCCTTCGCAATTTGACAAAGAAAAAACAAAGAAAAATATCAGCCTTATCCTTGACAAGGTTAAGACCGAAGCCGACCCTGAAGCGCTGAACAATTACCGCTCCCTCTTTAAAAAGGAAGTCTCTCTTTTCAGACGTTCCTGGGCAGCGGCCTACCTTTTAATGTTATACGATCAGGGTGCGCTGGGACGAGGTGACAGAAATCAGTCCCGCAAATTCGACAGCAGGCCGCAAGGTTCCCGCGAGCGTCCCGGTGAAAACCGTGTCTCAGGCCGTACGGCACAGGAGGGACGTACCTATCCCCTGGCGGAAGAAGATTCACGGCGGCTGTTTCTGAGTATAGGCCGGAACCGCCGGGTGTTTCCCCGGGAGATTCTGGGGCTTATCAATACAAAAACAGCCATCCCCCGTGAAGATATCGGGGCTATCCGTATTCTTGATAACTATTCGTTTGTCCAGGTTCGTTCCACCGTGGCAGATACGATCATCGAAGCCCTGAACGGGCAGATGTTCCGGGGTCGGACGCTTGCCGTCAATTATGCCCGGGCGCGGAGAGATGAGGGCGAACCCAGGCCGCCTGATTTTGATGAGACCGATTCCGGCGATGACACACCGGAAGAAAACTACCGCGAAAACGATATTGCTGACAGTGATAGTGTCGGCAGCGATACCGCTGAAACCGGCTTTGATGAAGGCGCCTATACCGACACGGAAGATCAGAACGAAGACCGTCCCAATGGCCTGTCAGATCAGGGTGATGATCATTCCGACAAAGAAAATGTTTAGACCGATCCCCGCAAGCAGGGCAAGCCAGGAAATTATTTCCAGCGTGTAGGCCTTAAAGGTATACCGGCGGGCCAGCGTTTCAGGCGGGCCCGGCAAAATTCCAAAAGTTGCAAAATGATCCCGCGGTTCCCTGGGAAGTTCTGCGGTTTGTGCCTCCAGCGCGCCAAAAATATGCCACTGTTCCCTGCGGAATTCCGCTTTACGTTTTTCTTCCCCGGGGATCAGCAGGGGAATATGGCCTTCCTGCGCTTCCTTTGGCAATGAATCACCGCGGACCA
>JAISJS010000197.1 GCA_031261385.1 Treponema sp. | reverse complement strand
GAAAGCTCTTTCAGCGGTATGTTGATTATCTTACCTGGCGTTCTTCTGCGGTAGATTCTCAAAGCGTATGACCAAAAGCCCCCTCTCCGGGCAAATTTTCCAGGCAATTCCGGAATTTGAAGATCACCTGAAGCAGGAACTGAAACTCACCGGCAGGGCTGCGGATTTTCCGGAAATTTGGGGACCTTTTTACCATGTTAAAAATGATTCG
Source organism: Treponema sp. (assembly GCA_031261385.1). Classification (GTDB taxonomy): domain Bacteria; phylum Spirochaetota; class Spirochaetia; order Treponematales; family Breznakiellaceae; genus JAISJS01. The sequence continues at coordinate 6,424 of JAISJS010000197.1, read as the reverse complement.
AATCCTGCGCCGGTTTTTTGGAACCGGAATATCTGGCTTGAACCATACCGCATTGAATTTGATTCGATCTCCGAAGCCGCCGCTGCTCTGCGGAATATTCAGCGGAATTGGGCGCCGGTTTTTTTTACCCAGTTTCGCAGAGGGGCGCTTATTACCGAACGCCTGCCTCCCATCAGTGCAAAAAAACGGCCTTTCCCATGGCTCTGTCCCGATGCCCCCGTCGGCGCATTTACCCTGCTTGACGCCCATACGATGATAGCCAGTCCCCGCTGTTCGAGCCCTTTCCCCGCAGGGGTCATCGAATTTGAGGAAGACAAGGAAGGCCCTCCAAGCCGCGCCTACCTTAAACTGTGGGAAGCATTGGTCCGCTGCCGTAAATGGCCGCTTCCCGGTGAAAAATGCCTTGACGCCGGAGCAAGCCCCGGCGGCTGGACCTGGGCCCTGGCAAAACTCGGCGCGTCAGTTACCGCCGTTGATCGCGCCGCACTGGAAGGCAAAACGGCGGCGATGCCCGGTGTGCGCTTTATCAAACATGACGCTTTTACCCTCATGCCCAAAGACTCAGGTCCCGTAGATTGGGTTTTTTCCGATGTGATCTGTTACCCTCCGCGTCTCTATGAATGGATACAAAAGTGGCTGGCCTCAGGCCTCTGCAAAAATTTTATCTGCACGATTAAAATGCAGGGCGCCCCCGATTTTGAAACGACCCGCCTGTTTGCGGAAATAAGCGGCAGTACGGTGGTCCATCTGCATCATAATAAACATGAATTGACATGGATAAAAGTTGAAGAACGGGTTCCATCATTTAAGCAGCGTATATCACCATTTTAACTATTCGACAAATTGTCTTAATGTGTTATAATGTATATGTGGAAACTACAGAAACCGCGATAGCCCTCTGTGCGGCGGGGGCGGAAAAAGTCTTAGGGAACGAACTGCGGAAGCTGGGGCTTTCCATCGCGGATTCGGGCTTTGGGAGGGTGCGTTTTAAGGCAGACCTTCCCGGCCTGTACCGGGCCCTGATGGCCCTGCGGACTGCGGATCGGGTCCTTTTGGAGATGGCTTTTTTCCGCGCGGAGGATTTTGACGCGCTTTTTGAGGGGGTTAAGACCGTTTCCTGGGAAAATTTTATCCCGGCGGGGATGGGGCTTACCGTTGCCAAGGTCCGGTCCAACCGGTCCCGGCTTACCGCGGCAACGAGTATTCAGGCGATTACCCACAAGGCGGCGGCGGAAAGGCTTTGCAGGGCGCAGCATATTGAACGGCTCCCCGAACGGGGGCCTCAGGCGGAACTTCGGGTATACCTTGAAAAGGACATGGCTTCGGTGCTGTTGGACCTTTCCGGGGAGCCGCTTTTTAAACGGGGCTACCGCAGCGAAAGCGGCATTGCCCCCTTAAGGGAAACCACGGCGGCGGCGATTTTGCTGCTGTCCTCCTGGCGGCGGAAGTTTCCGCTGTACGATCCGTTTTGCGGATCGGGGACGATTCTTATTGAAGCGGCCATGTATGCCTGGGATATGGCGCCGGGGCTTGGCCGCCGCTTTGCATTGGAGGACCTGCTCATTGCCGATAAGGAAATTGGACGAGCGGTAAGGAAAGAACTTTTGGCAAAAGTTGATTTTGGCAGGACGATCAGAATTGCAGGAAGTGATGCCGATGGGCGCTCCGTTTCCATCGCCAAGTCCAACGCCGAACGGGCCTACGATATTGCCAAGGGACAAACGCCCCAGCGCGGTGTGCGGCAGACGGTGCGCCTGCCCTACATGCCTGATATCCGGATGTTGCCCATGCAGAAGGCTGCCTCTGATGCCGCCTGGGCCGACACTGCCGCAGGTTTTATCGTGACCAATCCCCCGTACGGGAAACGGCTTGGGGACCCGGCGGAGTCTGAAAAGATATATGGGGAGATGGGAGCATTGGCCCGGAATTTTCCCGGATGGAAACTTGCTGTCATAACGGATCATCCGGGTTTTGAATCGTTCTTTGGTAAAAAAGCGGATTCGTGCAGGGAGATAACCAATGGCGCTATCCCTTCTTATTTTTTTCAATATGAAGGGTTATAATTAAATAGGAGAGTATCATCAATGTCGATCATCGTGGAACATGAAAAACGGCGGCGGGAAATTCTGGAGAAAGCTCTGGATGTCTTTATGGACGAGGGCTTTGAAGATGCAACGTTTCAAAAGATCGCAGATCGCTGCGGCATTACCCGGACTACTCTGTACATTTATTTTAAAAATAAAAAAGATATTTTTAATTACAGCATCAGGCTGCTGCTGACAAAGCTCGAAAAAGATCTTCAGCAGACACGCGCCGATGTTTCCCTTAACAGCATCGAAAAGATCACCAAGGTGGTTTCTCTTATTATTCAGCGGCTTGAGGAAAACCGCCGTCTTCTTTCAGTGGTCCTTGATTATCTGCTTCATATTTCACGCAGCGACGCCGATCCGGAAATCCGTGTCCGCCGCCGCACGATCAAGCTGCGCCATATACTTGCCACCATGGTAATCGAGGGCATACGAGCCGGTGAGATTGTTGCAGTTAATGTCAGAACCATTGATGATCTCCTCTACGGCCTTATTGAGTCTGCCATTTATCGCCTGGTAGTACTTAAGCGTTCAACGGTGGAGGAACTCAAGCAGGTAATAACCCTTACGGTAAAGCAATTTGCGGTAAGCTGATCCTGTTCTCACGAAATTTTACTCCCACGGAAATCCCGTTCCCGCAGCAACCCAATCCACGTACTGCACCGCCGTCCGCGGCGATCGCCCGTTAAACCAGCGTTCCCAGCGGAGGGCATTTTCACGAAACAGTTTCAGGGCCTCACCGGCGTTATCATCAGATCCTTCGCCGGAATCCTTTGCTGCGCCCAATAGTCCGCGCTTGCGTGCGATGAATTCGGCAATCGAAAGATACTCATCCTGATTGGGGCTGGTGAACACTACGGTAAGGCCAAAACGATCCGCCAGAGAAAACTGTTCCTGCATGGTATCAAAGGCGCGGACTTCACCATCGGAAGGATTGCCCGCCCCGGGACCGGGTCTGTCGGCAATGCGCTCTTTGATAAGATGACGGCGGTTACTGGTAGCATAAATCACCACGTTGGGAGGCCGAACTTCCACGCCGCCTTCCAGCAGGGCTTTAAGCCCGGTAAAGGAATCATCGAGAACTTCAAAAGAGAGGTCATCAATAAACACGATGAAGGGCATGGCGCGAAGGTCAAGGGTTTTAAGAATAACCGGCAGTTGAAAAAGATCCTTCTTGTGCACCTCCAAAAGCCTGAGCCCCCGGTCAGCATATTCATTGCACACCGCCTTGACCGTTGCTGACTTGCCGGTTCCCCGGTCTCCGTATAGCAGCAGATTATTGGCAGGCTTTCCCTCAAGAAAACGAAGGGTGTTTGCAATTACAATCGACCTTTGATCCTCATAACCTGAAAGATCGGAAAGCCGTACCGGATCGCACTTTTCAACAGGCCGGAGTTTTCCGTGTTCCGGTTTATTTTTTCGATCATCACCGGCCCAGGAAAAAGCGTGATACAACCCCAGGTCCCCTGCGCCGTGAGTGCGGATATATTCGATGAATGCGGGCAGGGCGGCGCTCCAGTTTTCGTTACGAGGAAAAAGTTCCGGTGTAACAGACGCCGCCTTTCCTTCGGCAGCCCAAAATGCCCGTGCCTCAGCTTCAATATTTTGCGCGGCGTTTTCAAGTCCGGCCTTGCGGAGAAGATCGGCAATATGGAAACCTAATTGAGAAATATCAAAGGCTGCGATCCTGCCAAGGCGTTCAAGGTCTGCGGCGGCGGCGGCGCGGAGCAGCGGCGGGATAGTTTTACCGGCGGCGATTTTGTTTGTTATTGCAGACTCGGCGGCGCGGGTAAAGGGATTATCGGCAGTACGGACAAGAAAGGCGATGGCCTCGTAGAAGGAGCCGTGTGTAAAACGCCGCGCAGAATTCCCGATAAAGGCTTTTGTAAAACAGGCCCAGCGGCGGACAAGTTTGAGGCCGCCGCCGACATCCGGGTTCACAGCTATATTGGCGGATTGGGTGATTTCGAGGAGTTTGATAAAAGCCGTTAACAGGGGCCGCTTCTTTAAATGCGAAAATACGGTAAGCCCTGCCAAATCGGCGCGGGTAGTTTGAATTGTTTCGGTAATGTTCATGGGGGAAAGCGTAGCATATAGTTCAAAAAGAATGAAGGAATTTAAATCATGGACTATATCCTTTAATTTGGCCTGTGATAGACCAAGTTCATTTGGAAAAGAAATATGGTGAATAACATCCCGTTCCAAAATTTTAAATACCCTTTGGCATGCGTACCGGTTCTGTATTGTAGAAAAGACATTTCAAGCGGTAAATCTCAAAAAAACTGAAGTTTTTATCTATTTAAAATTACTTCTCAACAACAATTTGTTCTGTGTAGCGTGCATAGTCTGCCACTGTCAGATTACCAAACTTGCTTGTATCCCGGTATTTTACCCTTATTCCCTGAGGCTCAACGGTGTAAAGGGTATTACCATACCTAACCGCATTTGCCCAGTGTGTAGGAAGGCTGATGATATACATTTCAAGTCCGGCTTCGCGTCCCATCCGGTACATTAACCCCGCAAAATCATCACAATCGAACACATGGTCGTCATCCTGACCTATTCCGTCGAATGATTTGTATTCGCCATAAGTATAGTGATCGTGCAGATAATCGCCAATTTTACGAATTTTGTTTTTGATGTCCTCCGGTAATTCATGGCTTCTGGTTGAGGTGAGCGTCCAGCCCGTTGCGTCAAGAAACTGGCGGACAGAATAGTAATAATAATTCCTGAAATTAGCATAGTTTGCATATTGAATATTGGCGGCTGCTGCCGGTATGGCAAGGGGTTTTACCGGGGAAGGTTTTATAGACGCAGGCCGTGTACTTTTACGGGCGTTAAAATTTTCCAGAGTAGCAGGGCCAAAGTCTTTACCGGAAACTGAACCGATAAAGCGTCCGTTTCGCACGATGTAATCAGGCGCTCCGTTGCCATTCGCATCAACGCCCTGACCTTCGTAAAAGTCGGGCTTTTTGGCAGGAGGGTTGCCTTTTCCAATAAAATTGTACTGTTCTTTTTCAGAACATGAAAATACTAAAAATAGTATTACAGATAGTATCACCACAGGACTAATAGAAAATCTTTTCATAATCCATCCTCATAGACTAAAGTAATCTCTATCACGATTGTTATCATTTATTTTTGGAGATTCCTGTGGTATAGAGGGCGCAGGAGCAGGAGAATAACTGTTTCCAATTGCAAAAGTTAAACCCACAGATAATCTACCGGTATCGTTCAAAAAGTTCTTTCGGTATTCAGCGTACACACCAAATCCATAAAACAAAATTTTTGCGCCAAAAAAACTGTTTCCAACTAATTTGCCGTTGCTCCCCCAGCTATCTGTTGAAGAAAAAAAGAAATTGAAACCAAAGCCGGCGCCGCCATACAAAAACACGCTAAATGATTCAACTCCTATATCATATCCGTATACTGCTGAAGCATGCAAACCGCCATAAAAGCTACCGGTATTACTTTTATAGCTTAGTTCCAGTTCGGGTCTGAGATACAGGCTGCCAAATATATCAAAACTGTATCCATAGCTACTCATAAGGTCAAAATAGAATTCTGATTTATTGTTGTAACTTCCGCCTATTTCTCCCATAAAGAAATAGTCATTAGAGTTGAATATCGACTGCGAATATGCGGATACTGATAATCCAAATAGTATTATCGCCATTGTTTTTTTCAAGGTTTGCCTCCAATGATATTGCAGGTTGATTGACCCTTATGTACCTTGAGTTTAATAGAGTAGCTATGACTTCTAATGTCATAGTGAAAAAAATCGTGATTTTTTATTTATTTTTGTACAACTTTTGCATACTTTCAATCGTCTTCTTAACCGTTTTAACAAATTCCGGAGGATTCAGAACTTTGATCATATCGCCCTGGCTTAAAGCCCATCGAAGTACCTCCGCTATCTGATTGGTGGTAAAGCGGACATATACGGAGCCGTCGGGACGCTGCTCTACGGTTTGGGTCTTATGGTAAAACCGCTCGACCGCATAGGTACCAATGTCTTTATGCAGGATGAATTCAAAGGTATAAGTTTCACCACCGGTATTTAATACGCCCATTTGCCGGTCAAAAAATAGTTCCTTATTAAAAGTATCAGGTATTGTAAAGGCTTTTTTAGTCAGCTTGATGTCTTTGAATCTTGAAAAAAGATAGGTACGAGTGGTTTGGCTTTCGTGGGCGTAACAAATGATATACCAATAACCCCGGTGGCAAACGGCATGGTACGGGTCCAGGGTATGCGAAATATAATCCATTCGTTTCAACGAACGGTAAAGGCCGGTAAAGGTTTTATGTTCCTTAAGGGCCTTGAAAATGCCCTCAAA
>JAISJS010000107.1 GCA_031261385.1 Treponema sp. | reverse complement strand
GCGGGAATTTATAATGAGGTTCACAATGTACCGGTTTTTTTCTGAACGGAGCATATCGTTTTTTGCCAAAGGTTTGATGATCCGGGATGCGATGAGGCCATGATCGATGGTTCCTGTTTCGAGGGCATTCCTGATAAGATTTTCCTGCCTGGGCATGGAATGATGGGGGGTTACTTCTTTTTTTGTTAAACGCAGCGGGGCAATTTGATCAAGTCCGGCGGAAGGAAGGGATATGCCCCGGGATAAATGGGAGCCGCTGTCTTTAACCAGCAGTTCAAGTATATATTGAACGGCGGGAATCCTCTGCAATTCAATTTGGGGCAGGCTGCGCCAATACCGGTACATGTCCCCGTCGTTTTTTTCAACCTGGCTAAACCGTTCCCAATATTCAAAGGACTCACATGCCATGGGTCCGCAAAAAAAGGCGCCCAAAGGTTTTATGGTGATAATATAACAGAGCATAATTTCCCCCTTCGGCATGGTATATGAAACCGGGGCCAGATAGGCGCTGTTGGCCCTCGCCCAGCGGAGACATTCCTGAATGGCGGAATGCAGATAAGCTTCCGAAGGTTCTTCCGGGGGTTTATGTTCTGACGAATAAGTATAGTCCCCGCTTTCATACCAGATGGGTATGCCGGTACAAAGATAAAAAAGATTACAAACCCTTACTATTTGCTGCTGTGCCCGACCTTTTTCCGAACTCAGTACCATTGCATACCCCCGGAATCATCATGTCAGACATCCCCATGACGCTCCTTCTGAAATTGGACAATTTCCGGACGATATTTGTCAATATCCCAAAACATGAGCAGCGCAAAGCATACTATGGCTACCGTGAGCGGAATCCCAATGGTGATGGCAATCATTGAGTTAATTGCCGATTGGGGCTGGGCGCTCAAGGCGGCGTCATACTTTCCAAAAGCAAGCAGCCAACCCAGCAGGGCGGACCCCAAACCGGTGCCCACCTTGGTACCAAAACTGTTGGCGCTGCTCACAAAACCTTCGGTACGCAGCCCGGTTTTCCATTCGCTGTAATCCACAATATCCCCCGCAAAGGTAAATATGGCGACATTAAAAGGTATTAGTGCCATATTGCGGATGGCGCTGCAGATAAGGGCTGCCGGGAAGTTATAGGCATTCAACAGTTGAATTATCCCTGTAACGATTGAAATGGTAAAACCAACCTTTAATGTTCTGTTTTTACCGAATTTCTTAAAGAACAGGGGCGCAAGGGGTGTACCTATCAGCATGGGAATCATGGTTGCGGTGGCCATAATGCCGTAATAATTTGCGTTCCCCAGCACATCCCGGCAGTAGTAAATGGAACCGCCCCCGGACCCGTTAGAGATATAAAACACCAGAATCATAAGCGCCGAAATAAAAAAGTATTTATTATGAAACAGGGGTTTGATAGCGGTTCTTACCGGTATTTTCTTGGGGGCCTCATTATCCGGTTCCCGGGAGAGGGACATTTTTTCCTTTACCCCAAAAAAGGTAACAAGCAGACCGGCCAATGTAAGGATGGCATACACTGAGGCGACTATGGTCCATGAATGTTGGGACTTCATCCCTCCGAATTTCATCAGCATGGGAGCCGTAAGGTTGACAATAATAAGCCGGGAGCCCAGGTTCATCATACTGCGGACCGAACTGATCACCGCCCTGTCCTGCTGATCCAGGGAGAAGCGGGGCACCATGGCGTGGTACGCGAGAATAACTATTGTATAAAGAATCACGGTGAATAGAACATAGGAAATAAACACGTAAGCATTTTTTCCTATCACCGAAAGCCCCACCGGAACGGTAAAAACCAGGATTAAACTTATGGCAAAAGGTATACTGCCAAAGAGAATCCACGGACGGGCTTTTCCCCACCGGGTATTTGTTTTTTCAATAACGATTCCCATGATAATATCACTGACCCCGTCCAGCAGCCTTGATACAAGCATCATGGTGCCGACAAAGGCTGCGGAAATACCCACACTGTCGGTATAATAGAGGGTTAAAAATGAAGAGGTAAATATCCACGCAAAATTACCGCCGGCTCCTCCCAGTCCATAGAAAAGCTTTTCTGCTTTTGTCGAAACCCCGGGATTGGAAGCTTCCTTGTTCAACGAATTCCTGCTCATGATCGTGCTCCTTTAACTTAAAATTATTATTTTCCCGGAAAGTAAATCCTTGTCCAGGGAAGACGTGCCGATATATATTTCGTATTCCATCTTTTCCAGTTCAAAAGAGGAAGTGGCCGGATTATAGTATTTAAGCTTTTCAGTTGAACAGGAGATATTTACCTGCTTCGATTCTCCCGGTTCAAGGGCAACCCGTTTAAAACCGCGCAGCAGTTTTACCGGCCGGTCCATGGCAGAATTTTTGAAGCCCACATAGAGCTGTATCACCTCTGTTCCCCGGCGTTTACCCGTGTTGGTCACCCTGCATGCGGCGTTCACCAATGTATCCTCAACACCGAAGGAAGGATCACTTACTGAAAAACTTGTGTAGGAAAGGCCAAAGCCAAAGGGAAGCAGCGGAACGATTCCCTCTTTTTCCAGTTTTGCATAGCCGTGGTAGTATTGATAAAACTGGCTGGTGGTATCCCATGTCACCTGGGGCAAATCCCCTTCCTGCCGCGGTATTACATAGGGGAGTTTGCCGCTGGGATTAATATCTCCAAAAAGAATCTGGGCGATGGCGGCGCCGCCCTCCTGTCCCGGATAGTAGGCCATAATGATGGAAGAGACACAATCCATCCATTCGGTCATCATGATCATACTGCCGCCGATAAGAACCACTGCGGTATTGGGATTTTCCGGCCCTATGGTTCTGATTAGTTCAATTTCATCCTGATGAAGCCCAAGACCAACGCGGCGGTCACCGCCCACACCGACTGCGCTCCTGGCCCCCTTTCCTTTATCCTGATCCGCAGCATTATCTTTACTGAATCCCTCGGCAAAGACTTCCTTTTTATTGTGATTTACCTTTTCGTCGGAAACATATTCCCCTTCATCATTAAAATTATTTCCCAGTACAAAAACTACAGCATCAGCCTCGCGGGCAATACGACAGGCTTCATCAAGATCATCGCCACTGGAATACAGAACCTGTGCTCCGGCCATGGCCCTGGTAATCCCCGCCAAGGGTGTAACGGTATAAGCGGGATACACCCGGCTGGAACCATGGTCGCCGCTTATTTCCCTGTCGGCTAAATGACCAATAACGGCGATCTTTTTAATACCGGCTTTGTCAAAGGGGAGAACAGCATTTCTGTTTTGTAAGAGGGTGATGCCTTCCTGGGCGGAACGAAGGGCAAGATCAATATGCGGCTTACAGCCGATTTGTTCTGTACCGTAATTTTTGCCGCTCTCTTTATAGGCGTTTTCAAAAGACATAATGGTGCGTACAATGCGAAGGGCCGCTTCATCAATGCGGGCAATGGGAACAAGACCGCTATTAACAGCATCCACCAGCTTAGCCCCAAAATATTGGGTCCGGAACATTTCGATATCAAGCCCGCCGTTGGCAGCGTATACCGTATCCTTGATACCCCAATTAAAATCACTTATCACAAAGCCATCAAAATCCCATTCTTCTTTCAGAATCTTTCTCAGCAAATAATCACTGTGACCGCAATAGGACCCCTTATACAGATTGTAGGCGCTCATTACACAGGCGGCCCCTGCATCCACACATTCTTTAAAATGGGGCAGATTTACTTCCCGTTCGGTCCGCCGGTCACAATCAACGCTGACCTTGAACCGGCTTATTTCCATGGAGTTAAAGGCGAAGTGCTTGACGCAGGCCATCACCTGTTCATCCTGTACCCCCCGTACCAACGCAGCCCCCATTTGTCCCAACAAAAAACTTTCTTCACCGTAGACTTCCTGGCTCCGTCCCCATCCCGGATTATAGGGAAGATTAATGCAGACGCCGCCAAAAAGATTCCCGCCAAAGCCGCGAATTTCTTTACCGATGGCGCGGCCGATTTCCTCTTCCAGTTCGGTATCAAAACCCGCGCCCCGGCACATGGGAACCGGGAAGCAGGTACTTTTTCCTACATCGCATACCACACCCCGGGGACCGTCGCAAAAATTCATGGGAGCTACACCAAGCCTTTCGTTTCCTCCGGCCGGCCCGGGAAAGTGATTGTAATGCTCGCCCCGTAAAATCAAAGAATCGTAGGTTTCCTGCGGAGTCATGGACCCGCTCATCAGGTAAACCTTTTCTTCCAAACTCATGCAGTCCACAATAGTTTGCGCCTGTGCGGTAAATTCCAGCCGTTTTTCTTTTGTCAGCGTCATGACAACCCCCTGTTGAAAATAATTATTGAGCAGGATCGTCTATCCGTATATTAAAGAATCCAGATTATTTATACATATTCCTGTTTAAAACAGGATTTTTTGTAAGATTCTAAAAAGAAAGTTTCCGGCAAGCCCGTTCAAAACTCGCCTTGTCCAGCCAACCTCAACCTGCTATCCTTAACTTATGCGCGCCGTCATTACCCCCCACCGCTTTACCGGAACCTTCCGGGTCCCGGCATCCAAGTCCCACACCATCCGCCGTCTCCTGATTGCCGCCCTTGCCGACGGCGTTTCCGAAATCACCTACCCCCTGGACAGCCTGGACGCCCGTTCCTGCGTCGCCGCCTGCCGCGCCCTGGGAGCGGAGATTACCGAACGCCGCGCTGCCGGTTCAACGGGAAATCAATGCGCCAATCCCTCCGACGGGCGCGGTGAAAAGCTTGTTGGTTATACGGTGAAGGGAATTGGTTTTGGATCGGGCGTGGGGAGCGGCAAACTGAAAGCCCTGCCCCGGACAATAGATGTCGGCAATTCCGGTACCACTCTTTTCCTTGCGCTGGCGGCGGCGGCGCTGGGT
>JAISJS010000067.1 GCA_031261385.1 Treponema sp. | reverse complement strand
CGACTTGCATGCTTAAGACGCGCCGCCAGCGTTCGTTCTGAGCCAGGATCAAACTCTCCATGATATGTTTTCTTTCAGCCCGAAGGCTGAGAGAATACCACTTCAAGTACAAAACCCCTCCCCGTATCGGCCCTCCCAATCTCTCGGTCCTGCCCATACTTGGCGAAATCCTGTTCCCTTCCCTCTCTATACGCAACTGCTCTGTCACCTCTTACAATAACAGAGCTGCTGGCTCGCTGAAACAGCTTGCGCTCTTTCAGCCAGTAGCTTCGCTCTCGCAAAACTACCGTATCTTTCTTCCTGTGACGCCACTGCATCCCGCCCAAAGGCTCAACGCAGTTTCGTCACGCTCCCCTTCCCTATATTGCCAAAAATCTCCGGAACAGCAGACTCCCGCCGCCGTCCCTGCTTTGCCCTGCCCCTGAAGGCAAGTTCAAAAATACTACTCCATCACCGTATGCTTTGTCAAGTACACCGGAACCTTCGCTCACATGTTCGCTCGGTTGAGGTTCAAGTACACCGGAACCTTCGCTCACACGTTCGCTCGGTTGAGGTTCAAGTACACCGGAACCTTCGCAAACAAATTCCACACCCGAAACATCCCAAATGCCGTTTTGCGGCCCGGATATCTCCTTGGCGACGCTGTTCTTTTGTCCTTTGAAACCCTTAACAAATCCCGGTAATAAGGATGTCCATGCACCGCTCCCCTCAGAGATACGGTGGCTTTAACATATAAAATTCACTCAATATTGTCAATAGCTTTTCTCGCTTCTTTGTAAAAAAATCAGCTACCGGTTCTTTAAGTCGGCCTCTTTTTTCTCTATTGACTCTTTGACTACGGCGATTTCGGCGAGGATGGCCTTAATTGCCGGAGTATTAACGGTGACGCTTTTAGCGTCTTTTTCGGCAAAAGCACGGTAGGTTTCGTTGCCGAGACGGCCAATGAGCCGCTTGGCCTGCCCTTCAAGCTGTTTGATTTCCACCGTCAAAACGCCCCGCTCGCCGAGATCCTGGGCTTTGGCTCCGGCTTTTTTCACGAATTCTTTGGAAGCCTTGTATCCCTTCTCTCCCCAATCCTGAGCCTTTTCCCCGGCTTTTGCTGCAATATCCTTCGAGACTGCAACGCCCTGCTCCAGCAGGTCCTTCATTCTGTCACTAAACGCCATAGTTTCCTCCTATTTTCGCTTTATACCTAAAATCGTAAGATCATCATATTGATCATCTTCTTTGACATGAGTGTAATACAAATATGCATCATTGCCAGGGTTTTCCCGGGTATATGAACAATAAGTACGGTACTGGAGGAAATGAGTTTTAAGGAACTCATCTACCTTCCGGTCCACAAGAACCCGGGAATCATCATCGGCCTTGGGATTCTTGTAACAGCGGAACATCTTCTCCACCGATACCATCGCCATGATCACTTCTTCCACCCTGCCTTCGCAATCGGAAAAATCAAAGGTCAGGTCAGTATCGCCCTCGGGATTATGCCATTTGTGGAGGGTGTACGTTTCCCTGTTCATCACCGCGTTGATAATCGCCTGGACCCGGTCGGGGCCCATTTCCTCGTCCCCCTGGCCCGATGAATGGTTTTCGTGGGGGGTGTCGGTGGCCCCTTCGGTGCAGAGGATCTCGTTAAAGTCTGCATCACGGAATTTACGTTTTGCTTCTTCAATACCGTCAGTGTAGAGGAGCAGTATGTCGCCGGGGTCGATGGTCAAGGTTTGGACTGTGTATCCGCCCTTGGATTCAACGAGGAAGTTGGGGAGGACGCCGGTGGCAGGAGTTTCCGGGAGGGTCATCGTTTTGATCCGCCTTTCGGAAGCGTCAAACAGGTGGATGATATTGTCACCGGCGTTGCAGAAGCGGACTACCCCGGTTTGCGAGTCAAAGAGGCAGAGGGTAAAGGCGGCAAACCGGCCCTTGAACCCGAGCGCTTCGATGAAGTCGTTAATCTGGTACACCACTTCTTCAATGTGCATACCCCTGGCGGTAGGCTTCCATGACTTGAAATAGTTAAGGAACATCGTTGCTACCTGGATCATGATGAGCGCCGCAGGAATACCCTTTCCGGCAACGTCGCATTTTATGATGGCATAGTAGCGGCCGTCGAGGTCCTGATAATCAAAATAGTCACCGGATACGCCCTTGGCCCCTTCGTAGTAGCCAAAGAAGTGGGCGTTTTTGGCATCCTTGTAACCGGAGCTCAGCTTATTCCCATCCCGGTCCAGTTCCAGAGGGATGAACTTTTTCTGGATTTCCTTACCGATGGAGAGGTCTGACGCAGCGGCGGCGGCTTTTACGAGACCGTGGGTCATGTCGTTGATCGTGTTGCCCAGCACGGCAATTTCGTCATGGCTTGCAATGTGGATATCAACCCCGCTCAGCTGGGACTTGTCCTCGGTATCCCGAATCCGTTCGACATGGGTCACGAGCTTCCTGATCGGCCTGATGATAACCGCTGAGAATATCAGGGCGCCGACGGTCCCTATGGCGATCGCCACAAGGGCAACGATAAGGATGACCCGGAGCAGATCCCGCTGGCCATTGGCGATTTCCGCAAGAATTGAATCGACCGTTACTTCCAGCCGGATAAGCCCGCGGAAATACGTGTCATCCGATCCCTGCCGGTACATGACCGGTTTAAAGAAGATGAAGGTATGATCGCCCGAACGGGAAATATTTTCCGTGGAAAAGCCCGGTTCCGATCCGATTTCCCGGGAAATATCAGAGAGGCTTTGGGTGAGACGGGTTTCCAACGACCGGGAAGTTACCTGAATGTAATTCAGGCGCTGTATACTTGCCGCATCGGTTCTGGTGGCGATGGAGATGGCCTCCTGGGTAAGTTCCGCAATGCTCCGGGAAAGGTCCCCGATCTCATCCCGGGCACGGGCATTGAGTTCCCGGCTGATTTCGGCAAGCCGCGGAGAGAGAACATCAGATAAAAGGGAAACGCCGCTCTGGAATTCTGCGGTATCGATCTTTAAAAGGATATCCGGATCATTAGAGGCCCACACAATGTTATCACTGGTGGTATTGCTGTTGCCAAAGCCGGTAATGGTAATGTAGCGGGCTTCGGGGATTGCCGCCGACTGGGCGGGGAGAAAACCCAATTCCAGTACACTGCCCGCGGGAAGATACGACCGGGCGCTGGAGGCAAGCCCTTCGAGCAATACCGTCGAACGATCCCAGAGGCCCTGGAGCAGGGTTTCCCGCTGGGTCCTTGTCATCATAAGGTACAGGGGCCCCGAAACCATGACGACGACGATAAGCACAAGGGCGACCGTAAAGGAAGCAAGCTTGAGCCGCAGCCCCGATCCGCGCCGCTTTATTCCGGTGACTCTTTTTTTCTTTTCCGATGGCATAAAATCTCCTGTGATAAGGGCCGCCGCCTCTATCTTTATCGCTGCGCCGTCGGCAATAACGTTTCCAATTCCTCTGATGGAGGCGATAAGCCCTATAGCGCAGAATAGCAGAATTGCGGCAATAATCAGCAAACTTGTATCAAATATAAACCGTTTTTCAGGCCGGATGATCCAGGAAGGTTTCCAGGAAGCCGAATAATCCCCGAATTTAACGGTGCCTGTTTTGTCCACACTCACCAGAGGCGCGGTTAGATAGAGGCCCCGGACCGGGTGCACAACGCCGAGCCGGTATATCCCTTCCTCCATATCTTCTATTCTGAGGCCGTTGATCTCCCGGTCCGAAGCAACCCGGAAGTCGCCGCGTTCAAGGAAAAATTCCCGGTCATAGGGGGCGGCGCCATCACTATCAAGGAAGATCCGCGTCACTGCCCCTTCCGAGGAGAACCCCCGCCCGATAATCCGTATCGAAAGGAGCCCCTGCTCGTCCTGGACGGAATCCACATAGGTAACATAGGTGTGGGGGATGTACTTGTCGGTCCGGAAGAAAATGCTCGACGCAGGCCCTATATTTCCCACTTCATCAATGGCGGAAACACTAAAGCGCCACACCCCGTCATCCTGGTTGGTATAGGATACCGAACTGCCGTTCCCCATTATCCGCTGGGACATGACCACGGGAGCAGTGAAGTACCCGGCGGCGGCAGCGGCAAACGCATCGCCTGAAAGATCGCTAAACTGATCAGAAGGCCCTTCATAGCTCAGGTTCCAGGTATACCCGGCAATATCGGAGGCGGGCGGCGGGTTCCAGTCCAGGGTAAAGGTATTTGAAGCAAGGAATCCCCGTTCATCCAGTTCCGGAGGAATGATGTTTGCTGCGGGGGGCGGTGTCGTATCGCGGATGTACTCCATCCGGGAAGGACGGGACCAGTTTCCCGCCCAGTCCAGGGCAATCACACTGAAATACCAGGAACCGTCATCGGCGGCGTTTACATCCATGACAAGGTTTGAAAGATCGGTGGTATTGTTATAGATACTGATAATTTGCGGAGGTTCCTCGGCCTCCGACTTTGTCCATATCCACGAAAAGCCCCGAATGCCTGAAGGGTCCCGGGGAACATTCCACGAGATCCGGACCCGTTCCGCACGGGAACGCCGGAACGGGGTAAAATTGACCGCACGAAGCTGGGGAGCAATAACCGAAGTATCGGGAACCAGCGAGTAAATACGGCTTACCCCGCGGGTAATGTTCTGCCAAAACACGAAAAGCCCGTCGGCATCGGCAGCGGGACGGGCAAAGGACGCCTCCCCGCCGGAGCCTGAAAGGTCATAATTAAGCCATTCAATGCCCGACTGCCGGGCAAGGTACACCCGGTTGCTGCCCCTCCGGTTATCAAACCAGACTACCAGGGGAGCGCCTTCATAGAGAAAGGCGACAGGGTTGTTGCAGTACGCTTCCTCGGTATTGACCCGCTCCACGGCGCCTAAAATGGCGCCCGACGGCCCGATGACGGCGCTGTATATCTGCGGCGAAGTGGTTCCAAACCGCCGCTCCCAGACCAGAAAAAGATTATCCCCGCAGGGCAGAAGCTGGGGCCGCTGGTTATCAAAGCGATCCGCAGCGGCGCCGGTATTCATAACCGGGTCCCGGAAATCGGTGAAGCGCCGGGGAGTTGTCCAGGTGATCCCGCCGTCGGTACTGACAGTCAAAAAAAGCTGAAAGGCGGGGATCGCATCGGCGCTGCCGACAAAGGACTGAAAAACCACATAATCGGCGCCGCCGATGCTTCCATGGGTCGGGAGAAAGTTCAGCTGGAGACTGGCATCCTGAACAAAAAGTTCAAAAGGAGACCAGCTGACTCCGTCCTGGGACCGGGCGCTGTAAATCGACAGGGACTGTTCAAAGCCCCGGGTAACAAACAGCAGGTAGCCGCCGTCGGCGCGGACATAGAGGCGGGGAGCAACGGAACTTTCCGAACCGGTGTTTACCCGGTACTGAGAAAAGGTCTGGCCCTGGTCGTTTGAGATGAGGATCTCCGTTTGGCTTGTGGAGGCGGCGGCGGCAATGAGGATACGGCCTCTTTGATCAAGAACGATACTGAGGATGGAAGGCTCTGTACCCGAATACTCATACGGCCCGCCGACAATGCCCCGGAGCTGCCAGGATTCACCTGAAAGTTTTACCGCCAGCGATATTCTGATAAATCCGTCCGCAGGAACGGCGGGATTTCTGTTTGCTTCGCTCTCCTGCCAGGCAATGACGGAAAATTCCCCATTGAATGCGGAAACGGGAAAGCTCCCCGGCCGGGTGGAAAAAACCTCAGGCTGTTCCCAATAAAAATCAGACTGTGCAAAACCGCGGGCAATGAACGCGAGAAAAAAAACAATAGAAAAGCAGCGGCGTATAATTTTTTTCATCATAATATGGACTGTATCCTCTTTTGTAATTCCAGCACCTTGGAGGAACTGCGGTTTCGGGGGATTTGCAGAAGCTGCTGGACAATAGCCAGGGCGGTAAAGTTATTCCCCTGCTGATACTCCCTGACCGCCCGCTGATATTCCGCTTCGGAATTGCTGTCAAGTATGCTGGTGTCCCCGCCGCCCATCTGGGTCTGAATCCAGTCCTTTATTCGTGTTGCCTGGGCATTGGAGGGATTCAGGGTTATCGCTTCATCAAGCTGCGCCATGGCAACCTCAAACTGGGCGCGGATATTCCCGTCCATGATACGCTGGGCGGCGGCGGTAAGTTCAACAGAGCGGGCAAGGTCACGGGGATTGGGCGGCGGCGGCCGCAGGCCCACATCAATTTCCGCCTGGGCGATAACGTTCTGTATCCTTGGATAGCGGGGATTGATCTCCGCAAGGTCCTGCAGATCGGCAAAGGCTTCGATGCGGTTACGTCTGGTGGAAGTACCTTTGGTTCCCGAAATGGCTTCGTTAAGCCTTGTCTGGAAGGAGGCGTCAAAAGCGCCGGGATCGGTCACCTGATCCATCCGCAATATCAGAATTCCCGCTTCCTGGTTCAGGGGGAACATCAATTTAACATCATCAAGTTTACGCCGGGCTTCATTGAAACGGGCAATGCCTTCCTGACGGCGGCCGGCGTTAAAAAGTCGGACGCCTTCATCGTAGTTTTTTTTGGCTTCGCTTAAAAGCTGACTCATCTCGGGATACAGCGGGGCGGTCGCAGGGATAGTACGGCCTGACTGGAGTGACAGCGCGCCCCGGACCAGACGGAGCCAATACTGCACTTCGGTGTCATCCCCCACATTGGTCCGCCGCCAGCGGTTCTGCGCCCGGACAAGCTGATCCTCAGCCCGCTCAAAATTGCCGGCAAAATAAGAGCTTCGGGCGCTGTTCACCAGCTCACGAACATCCCGTACGACTATCTCATTTTCTATCCGGGTAATATCATTTCCAAGGGCGACGAGCCGGGTATCCCATTCAGTTCTGAGAGACTGTGTTTCCTGAATGCCCAGGGAGGCGTTAAACCGTTCGGTAGCCCGCTGCAGGCGGTCACGGGCGGTGTCAAAATCGTTACGGGTAAGGGCAGCCTGCGCTTCCCGGAAAAGGCGGTCCCCGTCAAAACGGAAGGTTTCCGCCTGGGCAATCTGTGTCCGGGCGGCGGCGGCGATACCCTGGCCGCGGGTCCGCAGGGCGGTTATATCTCTGATTGTATTTTGGGTCTGAACCTGCAGCGCTTCAATTTCCCCGCCGTCAAGAATTGCCCCCTGTTCGCCCCGGTACCGGGTAAGAAGCTCATTTCCTGTGCGGATATTCTCGATAATCGCCTGATCCATCCGGGCCAATATTGCAAGTCCTTCCGTAGGATAATGCTCAACCGCCGCAGGCCCTTCACCGGCAGCGCTCCCGGAAATCCCCTGAACAAGGGCGTTTCCCTCTTCAAATTCGGATCTTCGGCTGTTCAGGTGTTTGGCAAGCTCCCCATCGGCAATCGTATAGTACCGAATCGCCGACAAACGCTCCCGTGAGGCGGTCAAGGATCGCAGCGAGGCGGCAACGGACTGCGCATCATCGGCATAGACAAGAATATCCGGCTCGTCAAAATTCCGCAGATTTTCCGTTCCTGCGGCAATATCGGCAAGCAGAGCGTCTATTCTGCCTGCCAGGGAAGCGGCGTTTTGCCGGATTTGAGTTTCCTGCAGCATTGCCGCATCGGCGCCGGTGGTTCCATTCAGCCAGGATTCAACCGTGTGGGATTCCGTCCTGATGCTTTGACTGTATTGATTGCCCAGATCCGCCGCTGCGATAAGGTAAGAAGCCGTCTGGTTCATCGATTGATATTTGAGAAACTCCCCTGCCTTTTCCTCCACCACGCTCTCCCCAAAAAGAAAGCGCACCGGGGGATTACCGCCGGCCGTTAATTCCCGGCGTTTTTCAATAAGGGCAACCGGATATTTGAGATAACCGGCGGTAGTTTCAAACCTGTTCCGGGAAGCGGTGTATTCCCCGCTATTTACCGCGCTCATCCCCGCAGCATAGTTTTGGTCTGCAAGCGCGGCAACGGTCGTTTCCGCCCGCAAAACAACGCTGTTCCAATAGCCTTCCACCGCCCCAAGCATCCCTTCCTGAACCGGTTCCCCGGTGCGGCCCCGGATAAGGCGGGAAGCAAACGACAAAAAGGAACGATCCCCCAGGGTACTATCGGCCTGCTGGAATTGGGCAAGCTGATCATCAAAGTAACCGGCAGTTTCATACAAGATCGATTGAAAACTGATAATTCGGTCCAGAGAGGGAACCATCCGGTTATAAATGGCCTCAACCTGGATGACCGGAGCGTTCTGCTGTCCTGCGCGGGTTATTTCTGCGGCAATATCGTTTAAGGGCCGGGTTATAGCGGGAAAGGCCTCGATACCCGAATTGATATCGGCAATGCCCCGGTTTACCCGGTTTTCCACCACTTCACCGTAACCCGCCTCATAAAAATCGGACAGGTAAAGGTCAAGCCCCCCGGCATAAGCAGTAAGGGCCCCCTGAAAATTCCCCTGATCGATAAGGATGCGGCCCTCGGCAAGAATACGCTCCAGGCGGTCACGGTTGTAGTTAAACTGGGCAAGAGCCCTGGTACGGGCGATAAAGGACTGCACGCCCGGATTCCCCGCCGATTCAAGTTCCTCAAGCCGGGTGGTAAGGGCAAGTATCTTTTCAACATTTCCGGGCTCATTGACCACAGTATCCAAAAGTTCATCGGCAATCGAGTTGAATTCCCCGCGGATATTGACAATACGTTTAAGTCGTACCTGGGCCTGGTCGAATCTATCGGGGTTCCGCTTCATAAAATCGGTCAGAATCTGAATGGCCTGGTCATACTGTTTTTCGCCGATTAACGTGTCTGCCCGGGACAGGGCCTGATCCGGCTTGCCACCCGCGTACAAAACGGGTACGATTGCCAAAAGAGACCAGCAAACCGCCAAAGCTGCGAAAATATGCCTTTTCAAACGGCATTGCGCCGTGAGGCCCCTAAGATTCATTTTCGAATATACCTACTTATTGTATATCGGAAAATCGCAGTAAACACTATAGGCGCTCCTATATTATGGATTTATTTTTTTTTCCGATATATATTAGAGGTAGATGATTCGATTTATTTTGGGCCGCAGCAATATAATGCTTCTCATGCTTTTGATCCCTGTGCTGGCAGGGGCGGCAGGGGCCGATTCCGACGGTTATGGGTCGATTTCGGACTATCTGGACGGGGTATACGGCGCCGATAACAACGCCGGCCTTACCGCTTTTCCCGTGCTGAATGTCCCCCTCGGAGGCCGTTCTGAGGGCATGGGGTCCTCTTTTGCCGCCGTTTCCGACGATATTTCGTTTATCGAGTACAATCCCGCAGGATCTTCCCTGCTTTCCCGGTCAGAAATGGCCTTTTTCCACAATAACTGGATAGCCGATACCAAAATTGAAGGGGCGGTATTTGCCACCCGGCTTGGCAATTTGGGCCTTGCCGGCGGGGCAAAGTGGCTGTATACCCCGTTTACCGAGTACAATATGTACGGCGACCGGGTGTCCAAGGGCTATTACTCGGAGGTAGTGGCGATACTGAACGGCTCGTATAACTTCCTTTCGGGGTATTATTTTTCCGGCGTTTCCGTCGGGGCAAGCATCAAAGGGGCCTTTCGGTTTGTGCCGGACTATTCCAGTGCCGACGATTTAAGCAATTATCAGGGCGAATTGGTATCCGGCTCGGGACTTGCCCAGTCTGCGGCAATGGCGATGGCGGATATCGGGGCCCTTACCCGTTTTGATTTTGGTAAATTTTATTACGCCCGGGAGAAAAACACCTCGGCGGCCCTTGTAATACGGAATTTAGGCCCCCCGTCCAGGGATGAATCCCTGCCGACGGCAATTATCGCCGCCCTTTCCTACAAACCCCTGCGGCCCCTGCTCTTTTCCTTTGATTTTTCCATCCCGATTAACATGACGGACATAATGCTTTCGGAAAAACCCTACTGGGCGGCAGGGGCCGCCGTCAACATTACCAGTTTCCTCTCCATGCGGACAGGGCTTCTGTTTAAGGGGGGAAATATCCGCCTGGCCTTTGGAAGCGCGGTAAATCTTGATAAAATCTCGGTTGATGTAAATTATTCCCTGGACCTGCTTACCCAGATGCAGCCCTTAAACCGGGTAAGCCTGGCGATCCGCTTTAACCTGGGCGACCATGGGCGGCAAAAGCTTTCCGGAGAAGTTGACAGCCTGTACCTTTCCGGCCTTGACGCCTATTCCCGCGGCAATGTTGAAGAAGCCCAAAGCTATTGGGAAGACGCCCTGCGCCTAAACCCCAAATTCGACCCCGCCCGTGAAGGGCTTGAAATGATCCGGCAGGCCCAGGCGGTACAGCAGCGTATCGATGATATGCAGCGCCTTGATTTCTAATTTCTTTATTTTTTCCTTCTAAAAACCCGGTAATTGATAGCGGGAAATATATTATGCCGCTTTTCGAGTTTGGTAAGCCATTCGGTGCTGATGTAGTTGCTCCCGAGGGTTTCATAAATCGTGGTAAAATTCCGCAGAGAATCTTCGATTTGTGCACGGGCAAACTCCGGGTATTCCTGTTTGTACAGCAATTTCGGCCAGTCCGACGCCTGTACCAGTAAAAGTTCCCGGGCAGCCTGGTTAAGAGCCCGTTCCTTGAGGCCCGTATCATCGGGAAAACGTTCGGCAAGTTCCGTCATCCGGTCCAGGGCCTGCACCATGTGCCGGTACATCCAGTCATTTGACGCGTCCAGCCACATTTCCCCATAGCCGTTCGTTCCCCAGGAAGAAAATTCAGGAACCATCGTCTCAAAGCTCCCCGCATTCTGTTTATAAAGATATTCAGAAGGATTCATAAACTGAATATCGCGGTACCCCACGCTGAGTCGGAACAGGGCTTCCAAAAACTGCGGCCCCTCATGCCAAAAACGTCCAAAGGTATCCGCATCCCAGGCGCAGAGGCTTATGGGGACCTCATCCATATATTTTGCCGCTTCCTGAAAACGGGCGCTTTGGGCTTCCAGAAACATACGGGCATGTTCCACCGCCTTTAAAGACGCCGCAGCGGGATCATACACCTGTTCCCCGGGACCCGCGCTGCGGTAATACTTGTACCCGGTCACGATACGGCTGCCGCCGGGAATCAGAAAGAGGCCCAATTCTCCTGCGGAAAGTTCATAACCCGCATCGCGGTTGTTGTCCCGGTACGCCGTATCCCGAAGCATCCGGGACAGATCCCTGGCGGCAGTACTGTCCCGTGCCAGCGTAAAAAGGCCTTTGGGAGTTATCGCAGGATAAAAACTCCCCCGTCTGGCAGGAGGTTTCCCGAAAACCATACCGTGGGTATTTACGATGGTATAACTAAAATTATACGCACGGAGGTACTCCTCCAGCTCCGGCGTCCAGCCCAGTTCCGGAAGCCAAAACCCCTGCGGATATTTTCCAAAATAATGCCGGTACGAAGCAATAGCAACCTCCATCTGGGCCTGGACTGCTTCCGGATACGGTGCAAGCAGGGGCAAAAACGCATGGGTTGCGGAACTGGTTAAAAGTTCAATCTTGCCCTTTACGTGATAGTGATCAAAGGCGTTGAGGATATTCCGCTCGTACCGTTCTGTAAAAGCGATGCGCCTGTCCACCGCCTTGTCGTAATAGGTTTTCGCCAGCAGGTGCAGATTGTCTTTTCCGGCGGTACGTTCCAGTTCCCGTTCGCCGAATTCGATCTGTTTATCGATATATGACACATACCGCTGCTGGAGGACCTCATCGGAGAGCAGATGGCAGAGAACCGGGGAAAGGGAAATTCCCATGCGGAAGGGGATATGATCCCCTTCCAATCGGTCAAAAACCGCCAGCAGGGGAAGGAAGTTTTCAGAAAGCGCCTCAAAAAAGCAGTTTTCCCCGGCGCCGTAAGGAATGTGAGCGTTAAGCGCCAATGAAATACAGGAAGGGGTATCCATATCATCCGGCCTGGAAAGTCCCGCCATTCCGGGCGGCGCGGGAGTGTCGTTCCACACTGCGAATCACCTGAAAGTCCGCCGCGCCTGAAAGCAGGGCCAGCGGGTTGCGGTATACCGCCTGAATATTCCCTCCGGCGCCATTTTTTGCCCCCGGCGGCTCAAGGTAGCTTGGAAACCTGCACGGGCGGGAAACGGCTATCGTTTCCTCCCTGCCGTTCCGGAGCACACAGAGTTCAACCCGGTAGCGGCCTTCCGCAGGGGGAAACCCCAGATACCAGGCGGTATCATCAATACCCACCGGAACGGTAAACGGCTGCTCCTCGCCTTTGCGCTTCGTGCTGTCCAGAGGAATTACCCTGAGGCAGTACCCCTCAAATCCGGTTTCATTTTTATAGAGCTCCCTGTCATGGCTTTTTATCTCCCAAAAAACAAACGCCCATAAGGGATCCCGAATCATTACCTCGATAAAGGTGATATTGTACTGTTTTGGCAGCGCGGCAGTTTCCGTTACATCCCGTAAAACCGCCCCTGCGCTCCCCTCCCAGTCTTCCCCCGCATCAAATTCATCCTCCAGGGCAATATCCAGCAATTCCCCTATGATAAAGACACGTTCCAATCCGGGGGGAATATCGATACCGTAACTATCTGCCAATCGTATCAATTCGCCGGTACTTAAACCTTCAAGCAGGGGCCTTCTTAAACGGGGATCATCCATACCCAAACTATCATGGGAAAAACACGCCCTCTTGTCAACGGCTCAATGGCAATTCAAATTGTAACATCCGCTCATTACATCCAGAAAATTCTCAAAATAGTCCGGCAGGGGGGCCGTTACGTCAAGGCCGCCGGGAAACCCGGTGAGGGCTTCGCTGATGAAAAGGCGGGATGCGTGGAGGAGCAGCCGCCTGAGGCCGAATTTTTTGCGGAGTTCCCTGTTCAGGGCAAAATTTCCGTATTTGTCGTCCCCCAGGACGGGGGTTCCCGTCAGGGCAAGGTGGCGGCGGATCTGGTGCATTCTCCCCGATCCCAGTTCCAGTTCCAGCACGGAAAAATCCCCGCTGCGCTTTACACAGCGGAAGCCTGTTTCCGACTTTTTTTTGCTCCCCCGGATCGCAAGATCCAGTGTGATCACCCCTGTTTCGGCGGCGGGCGCCCCCGAGCAGACTGCAAGGTACTGTTTGAGGATCCCAGGCTCTGCAAAAGCAGAGGCGCGTTCGGCAAACAGCCGGGAAAACCGCGCGGCGTCTTCTTTGGTTTTCGCGGTAAGTATGACCCCGGAGGTGTCCCGGTCCAGCCGGTGCACCAATAAAGGCCGCGGGAAATATTCTGCGGTAAGTATGCTGTCCAGCGATACCCCTACCCCCTCGCCGCCCTGGACCGCAAGGCCTGCCGGTTTGTTAAGGACCAGGCATGATTCATTTTCAAAAAGAACCGTTATACGTTTCAAATGCGTTTTAACCTTACCCCGTATTTTACCGATGATCATACTACAATGAAACCCAAAAAAAATACCGCAGTAACCGTCCTTTTGAGCGTTTTTCTTTTATGCTTTTTTTACCGCCCCCTTTATGGCGAAACCATGGGCTCCGCCTGGGGTTTCCGCATCGATCCTCCCGAGGATTATGAGTATGCCGATGGAGACGGTAAGAATACGTTTTCTTTTGCAGGTCCCGACGGCGCCATGTTCGATTTGTCCGTTTCCCGGGGAAAATTCAGAACGATGAAGGACCTCGTAAACGATATAAATTTACGCATAAAAAATAAAGGCGATGTAAGTTTTTTTGAATATCATGATAAACTTGCCGCCCTGATAGAATTAAATTTTTCCGTTAACGGGAATGCCGCCGGCAGGGGAACTGCCACCGGCATTCCCCCTGCCGCACTATCGATGGCAGGATGGGCGCTCTGCGTTGAACTGGCCCCGCCGGAGGACGCCGGAGCGGGAGAAACCCCTCCTCTGCTGCTTGCCCTGGCCTATGGGCCTGCCGCCAGGAGGGATCTTCAGCTCCTCCACATCTCCTGCCTGGATTCCATTGCCCCCTCCGCCGCCGAACAGCACTGCCCCGGCCCGATTACCGAATCCGTTATTCCCCGGGGAAAACTGAAAAAGACCCCTCTGGCGGGCCTGGGTATTGAGGCGCTGATAGCCGAACACGATGCCGAGGCGGCACAATACCTGGTAGACCGGGAATTTGCCATACTCAAGCGCTACGAGGTTTCGCCGCTGTGGAAGGAAGCCTGGATGCGGTTTTACCGGACCATATACCGGGATTCCTGGGACCGCCTTGCTGATGCGGCCTTTCAGCTGGAGCGGCGCTGGAATATTCCGGAAACAGAAAACAGGGCGCTTGGAGAAAAAGCCCTTGCGTGGGTGCAGGGATTTAAATATGAACGTGACCGTATAGGCAGCGATTTTGTAAACCTCGTCAGCGCCGCCGCCGAAGGCAGGGGAGACTGCGACAGCCGTTCCATGCTCTGGGCCATCGTCCTGGCTCAGGCGGATATCCCCGCGGCGATGATGGTTTCCAAAGAGTACAGCCATGCGATGGGCCTTGCCGACCTGAGCGGAACCGGCGCCCGTTTTGAAGCCGAAGGCAAAAAATGGGTCGTCGCCGAAACCACCGCCAAAGTCGCCCTCGGCCTTATCGGCAAAGAGGTAAGTGACATCGAAGGCTGGATTGGGGTAATATTTGAATAATTTATGTAATCAGCAGATTGTACGCGTCCTGGGGGGTTTTGGCGCTTAAGAGGCCGTCGCGGAGTTCCCGGTTTTTAAGACGGGCGCTGATAAATGAGAGGGTCTGCAGATAATAGGCGTGCTGATTATAAGCGGCGGCGATCATAAAAACCAGCCGTACCTTTTCATCATCCAGTGTTTGAAAATCCACGATATCGGTCTGGCTTATCCCCACCGAAACCACAAGGTCCGTCACCGACTGGAGCCTGACGTGGGGAATGGCAATGCCCCTGCCTATGGCAGTACTCATCAGTTCCTCCCGTTTAAGGACCTCAATCGCCAGTTCCTGCCGGTTCTTTATCTGGGGGGCGGCGGCAAGATTTTCCGCCAGCGCAAGAAGCGCATCCCGCTTGGTGGAATAATTAAGAAAAAGTATCCGGTCAGGTGACACAATCGTTTCAATTTGTACCGAAGCCAGCCCGGGGGAAAGCTTGCTCACCGAAAGCCGGTCGTTGACCCATTTTTCAATTTCACTTTTTTTAAAACGCCAGGCAGTCCCGATTTTGCCCGAAGGAATTTCCCCCTTCTGCGCCCAGTCATACACCGTCCGCTCCGAAACCCGCAGGTATTTGGCGACCTCTTCGATGGTAAGGATCTCATCATCAATCATGCGTAAAATATAGCGGTAAACCGCAAATTTTGTCAACAAAAAAGAAAATATTCTACTGATTGCAATTTTAATTAGTTATTCGATAGGAATAGTATGTTATATAAAACACGCTAAAAACAAAAAAGCCCTGAGATCAGAGATCGCCAGGGCTTTTTTAAGGGTAAACGCTGTCAGTGAATAGAATTTGACCTATTTCGCACCGGATTTAATTATACATGGCTGCATAATAATCCGCATAACTCCCTGAAATAACATTTTGCAGCCAGCTTTCGTTATGAATATACCAGTCTATCGTTTCGGCGATACCTTGTTCAAACGTATACTCAGGCGACCACCCCAGGTTAGTGGTAATTTTTGTATTATCAATAGCATACCGGCGGTCATGCCCCGGCCTGTCTTTAACGTACTGAATAAACGTTTCGGGTTTACCAAAGGTCTGCAGAATAAGTTTTACAATTTCAATATTCGCTTTCTCGTTGCTGCCGCCGATGTTATACACCTCACCGTTTTTTCCGTCCCGCAAAACCGTGCAAATTGCCGAGCAATGGTCTTTTACGTGAAGCCAGTCGCGGATTTGCATACCATCGCCGTACACAGGAAGTTTTTTATCTGCCTTGCAATTATTTATCATCAACGGAATCAGTTTTTCGGGAAATTGATACGGGCCGTAATTATTGGAACAACGGGTAATGTTGATTGGCAGGCCAAACGTTTCATGATAAGAACGGACAAATAAATCCGCGCTTGCCTTTGATGCGGAATAGGGACTGTTAGGTGAAAGCGGCGTTATTTCGGTAAACATCCCCGTTTTTCCGAGCGCGCCGTAAACCTCATCAGTGGAAACCTGTAAAAACTTTACCCCATCTTTGTACACATGACTGTATTTATCGTTTGGATCTGTTTTCCAGGCCTTCTTTGCCGCTTCCAGAAGCGCCTGGGCGCCTGATACATTGGTCTGCAAAAATATTTCAGGATGTGTTATGCTCCTGTCAACGTGTGATTCAGCGGCAAAATTAACAACAGTATCAATGTTATAATCAGTAAAAATCGTTTCGAGTAAAACTGTGTCGCAAATATTGCCTTTTATAAAACGATAATTTTTGTGAGCACTGATATCCTTTAAATTCTCAAGATTTCCGGCGTATGTCAGCAAATCCAGATTGATAAGTACAGCATCCGAGTTTTCCAGCATATATTTTACAAAATTTGAGCCTATAAAACCTGCGCCGCCGGTAATCAATACATTTTTAATTGTCGCTTTCTCCTATTCTTTTTTTTCTTTGCAGGGAGGATCAACTCGATAATGGAAAAAGCCAAACACGCGTCCGCGGAAAGAAGCAAGCCGGATTTTTCGTAAAGGGAATATAACAAATGCAGTTAAACATTTTGCCAAAACAACCAAAAAAACAAAGAACAGGGAATGAAATTTGTACACAACAATGCCTTTTCTATAAAGGGCGCCCAATCCTTTGCCATACGTAAAAGCCCGTTCGATGTTATTGAGTTTATGCGGATGATATATCACCCTGTTGGCATTATAAAATCCTTTATTATGATTTTTTATCAGGAACAATAATAAATCGCTCTCTTCCGCTGAACCATACTCTGCATTAATTCCAAATCTTTCATCAAACCGAAATAATTTGACGTATTCAGCGCGCACAAAAATACCAAATGATATTGCGGTTTGCCGTAAATTATAAATTGAAACTTCACAGCTGTTTCTTTTGCTCTTATGATCAG
>JAISJS010000064.1 GCA_031261385.1 Treponema sp. | reverse complement strand
TGCCGTTTCTGTTCGGAACGTTTCTTTTCTTTGTTCCAAACGGAAATATATTCGTAGGCATATTCACGTCCGTTGATTATTTGTCTGCCAGTTGCCATAATGCACCTCTACATAGATATATTATATATCTATGTGGAGCACTTGTCAAGCTCTTTTTTTGCTGTCAGATGTCTATTCCTCAAGCTCTTTGGCGATGCCTCGATATATTTTCCCGGGAGCGCAGAATTAAAGGGGAACCAAACAATGGATATTTACAGTTTTCTCAATTCGCCTGATGTTGATGCGCATTGTAGGAAAATAGAAAAGGTATGGAATCCGTTGGAAATGGCTATCATCGTCCATATGAGCCATAGGCCGCTACGGGAAAAACACGCCGCCTACCGTGAAATCCTTTCCGATTACGATGATATGCTGTTGCCGCAATGTTCTCATCATAGGCATGACGGTAAACAGCAATTCAAACAATATTTGCGCGAGTATCTGGCCCACGAGGAACGCAATATCGAATATTTTCACAAGCCGGATTTTGGCGCGGTGTATATGCTGAGAATTGAAGAAAAAGGTTCATCCGGGCAGGGTAATTGGAGGAACGGCTTATATTCCAGTTTAGAGAAGGTCATGGCTTATGTACAAGAAACTTACGAACCGTCTGAAGTGTATCGGATATTCATTGACCGGCAGATGGTAGATGGTGACGAAAGTATTGAATTTATGGTTTCCTATGATGGTGAATTACTGGAGATATGGAATCCACTGGATTTTGACGGTGCATTGAAAGCTGCCTGCGGCTTTTTGGATAATTATTATATCGACATACCAGCGCCGTTTCAGAAAGGCGATATTTTGACTTATGTGGACAGAAATACCCGAGAAGGGGAGGAGGAGATTTTTGTCCTGGAGTATATGTACTGCAATAATCCGGAACTGCATCAGCGGTATCTGACCAATGATTTTTGCGGTGATATATCGGATATGAACGCCGCCGGTTATGCACTGGCGAACAGTCTGGGGAGTGGTCTGGTTTTTGACACTATAATGCTGGCCACTGATCTGCAATATTACAAAGGTTCCCTGAAAGGCAAGAGGAAAATACTAAAATATGTAAGTCTCTTTTTAAGAGATGAAATAAAAATTGACCTGTTGACTGCATTGCAAAATAAAATTTTACTGGAAAGTTTCATCGAATTGTGTGGAGAAAATTTGGCGTGGTATAACCTGAAATATTTTGAAGAATACTCTCTCGATGTGGAAAAAAACCACGTCACAATCTGTCATTCCCGGGCTTGACCCGGGAATCCCCGCGTCTCTCTTTAGACCCTCGGATCAAGTCCGAGGGTGACAATGGTACGATTATTCATACAGCACAAGCTCGTCATTTAGAACGTCTGCTATTAGGGAGTTTTTCAAAGAATCATAGGTCATTACATCTACATGAACGCCGAAACCGTCTTCTAAATCGTTGACAAATCCGAAAAATTCAATTCCGCGTATTGCGCCCTTGTCAATCAAAAAATCAATATCACTTTCCGCGTTTTGCTCGTTACGGGCATAGGAACCGAACAACGCCATTTTTTCGACGCCGTATCTTTGAGCAATCGGAACGGCCAGCTGACGTATTTCATCTATAGTGTAGGGCTTGGACATTTCAATTACCTCCATTTCACGAATATCATGATTATTGACCTTACCGCATTACTTTACTGTCATTTTAACATCTATCGCATTAGGTTGCAACTGTATGTCCAAATGAGCCGCGGATTTCTCAATGCAAATTTTTCAGTGTCCCTAAAATATCCCATCCCTCCTGCTATAATAAAACTACAAAGAAGGGGGACGAGCCGATGCTGTTTTACAAGATAGACGTCGAGTTATCGGGAAAAGCGGAGGAACCGGAAAAAAGCGAGTGCCGAGACCGTGCGACCGCATTGCAGGCGAAGATCGGAATGCTTTTCGAAAAATGTGAATACTCCTGCCATATTACCATTGCTGACATAATTGACAAAAAATCCAGAGCCGAACTGTGCGCGGCGGTGAAAGCCGGGATGATGACGGCGTCAATATTGGAGGATTTTCTCCGCGTGATGGATCTGGAGTACCACAGCTTTACCTTTCAAGAAATCACTTTTAAGGCCTATTTTGACCTGCTTAGACTTAGTTGCCAGCTGGGCTACATATCCTCTTACGATGCAGTAGTGCGGAAACTGAAAATTGATGGGTTAGCGCGGCATGGACACAGTGGTCTTCCCTTTTCGGAAGCGATGATTTTGGGGGATAATACCCGCCGGGAATTATTGGCCAGAGCCGCTAAACTGCTTTGCGAAAACCTGCCGGTGGAAATTGAGCGCATCTATCAGGGAAGTAAAGATGAAAAATCATCCGGGCATCCGGTGCATTACCTGTTGCAGTCCGATGCCCTTGACCTGCGGAATAAAATGCTGCGGGTGTTGTTGCGGGCCCTTTACCAAAACGGACGCATTGCCAGCCGCCGCTACTGTGAGGTCAAATTTGTCCCTACAGATTATTTGTCAGCAAGCGGTTTAAAAGCTTTGTATGAATCCTGCGGCGGGGGCACGGTAGTCGTTTCCTTTGCTGAAGATGAGCAGGAAGAGAGTGATCATGCCCGCATCGGCGCGGATGTGATCGCGGAGTTGTGCTCGGTGATGCGCGCCTATCGCAACCGGGTGCTCACGGTTTTTTGTCTGCCCAAAAGCGCGGACAAGATCAAAGAAGTGTTTCTGGAACATTTGGGTGCGATTACCCTGGTTCCTCTGGCTGAAGACACTGCGTTCGGGCCGCGGGCCAAAAATTATCTGCGTTCGCTGGCCGGGCAGCACGGCACTAAACCGGACAAAGCGCTCTATAAGCCTATTGCGGAAGGAAAAGGCTATTCGGCCGGTGACTTGCAGCTGATCTTTGACGAGTGGTACGACCATCGCCTTAAAACTACGGTTTTCACCCAATATGCCGATCTGGAAACCGCCAATAAGCAAGTCGCGCTAAAAAAGCCCCGGGGCAGCGCCTTTGAGGAATTGGAAAATATGATCGGGCTGGCGGAAGTCAAAAAGATCATTCGGCAGTGCTTAAACTTCTACAAAGCGCAGAAATTGTTCCGCGAAAAAGGCATCAGCACCGAGCGACCGGCCATGCACATGATTTTCACCGGCCATCCCGGTACCGCCAAGACTACCGTGGCGCGGCTGTTGGCCCAGATTATGAAAGACAATGATCTGCTGTCAGTGGGCGATTTATACGAGGTCGGGCGGGCGGATTTAGTGGGCAAATATGTGGGCTGGACGGCGCCGCTGGTGCAAAAGAAATTTAAAGCGGCTAAAGGCTCGGTGCTGTTTATTGACGAGGCTTATTCGTTGGTGGAAAGAGACGGCGAATTCGGTGATGAAGCCATCAACACCATTGTGCAGGAAATGGAGAATCATCGGGAAGATATGGTGGTGATATTCGCGGGCTATCCGGATAAAATGGATGGATTTTTGCAGAAAAACCCCGGCCTGCTCTCCCGCATTGCCTTTCAGGTGCCGTTTGCCGATTACGACGCAGCGGAATTGTGCTCAATTACCCGTTTGCTGGCCGACAAGAAAAAGCTGAGCCTGGCCGCCGACGTGGAAGAAAAATTGCACCCGATTTTCGCGCAAGCCCTGCAAAAGGAGGATTTCGGCAACGGACGCTTTGCCCGCAATTTGCTGGAAAAGGCGGTGATGAAGCAGGCCGGACGCCTGGTCGCGATGGAGGTGGACCTGGTGACCCGGGCGGACGTCAGTCGGTTGCTCGCGGAAGATTTTGACGCGCCGGAGATTATGGGAAAGTAAAAGAAAACGGCGGTGGGGTTTTAAGGTAAACTGCTCGATGTACTAAAAATGTCGCATTAAGTATACAAAATCAAAACACCGCAAAGCACTTAAACGAAAGGTTCCAAATCA